>CAYPYL010000173.1:0-3163 GCA_964414605.1 uncultured Dehalococcoidaceae bacterium | reverse complement strand
GGGCTCTACCCCGGCGCCTCCACGGTGATGGTCGTCCCCTTGCCCGGTTCCGAATGCGCCATAAGCGTCCCCCCGATGAATTGGGCGCGTTCGTGCATACCCGCCAGCCCCAGCTTGCCGTGCTGGGCAAGATCGCCCATCTTATCGGGTACTTCAAAGCCCTTGCCGTTGTCCTTGATGGACACCCGCGCCTTCTTATCCTCGAACTCCACGGTAATCTCCGCCCTGGTGGCGCCGGAGTGCCGCCACACGTTCCTTAACGCCTCCTGGGTGACGCGGAAAAGGGCGATGGCCACCTCCTCCGGCAGGCGGTGCTCCTTACCCACGAAATTAACGGTAGTGTCTATACCGGAATACTCCTTGACGCTGGCAGCCAGCCATTCCACCGCCGGCAGCAGGCCGAGCCGATCAAGTGCCGCCGGACGCAGGTCCTGGCTCAAGCGGCGTACCCCCTGCAAGATATTATCCGTCCGCTGCCACAATTCTTCGAGTCGCTGCCGCGCCTCATCGGAAATCCCCTTGCCTCCGGTAGCCAGCGCGTCCAGTTGGCGGGAAAGCACCACCAACTCCTGCACGGTATCGTCATGAAGCTCATGGGAAATGCGCTTGCGTTCTTCTTCCTGCGCCCGGTTGGCCTGCTGTAAATACAGATGCAGGTTCTCATTCATGCGCTTTTGCTCGGTGATATCCCGGGCGATGTGTTGAAACGCCACGGCCTCCCCCTTATCAAGGACGAGGCTCGTCGCCAGCTGCAGGAACGCCTCGCTGCCGTCCCGCCGTCGAATACGCTGCTCGTAGGGCTGCTCGACCATCTCATTATTGAGCAGCTTGCTCCTGATGCGGTGAGCCAGGTCCAGGCTCTCCTCCGATAAAAAGCTCTTCACGTTCATTCCAAGCAGTTCTTGAGCGCTGTACCCCGTCATCTCTTCAGCCGCCCGGTTTACGGTGACGAAATTGCCATCCAGGTCGTGAATCCAGATGGCATCGTTAGCGTTTTCGAACAGCTGCCGGTATCTCTCTTCCGACTTTTTAACCTCCTCCTGGGCCGTTTCCAGTCGCATCCGGTAATCCCGTTCTCTCCGCAGCGACGCAAAACTGATAGCCAGGACATTACCGACAATAAAAACAGCGCCGGTCTCAAATAAAGCGTCTACCCGGTGTTCGGAAATTAAGATAGCCCTCGGCAGCATACAGCCGAGGGCTGCCAGCGAGGTAATGAAGGCCCCCCTCCACCCGAAAATAAACCCGGACCAGACGATGGGTGCCAGGTAAAGAACTCTCTCGAAAGCGTGACGCGAAAGGCCGAGACTCGCCGACAACTGTCCGATAAAAGCCGGCAAAGGGTAGGTTTCCTCATAGTGAGAGAGAGTGATAAGCACCAGCACAACCAGAATGAACCAGAAACCGGGTTTACGAAGCGTCTTTACTATCCAGCCAGTATTAAAACTCCGTGACAAAGCGATACCTCGACTATCTAAATTCGCTTTTTATATCAGGGTATATCCTCTAAAGTAACCCAGCCTTCTTTCAGGGCGCGGACCACGGCTTCGGTACGGGAACTTACTTGAAGCTTGTTGAAGATATGACCCAGGTGTGCCTGAACGGTACGCAAACTCAAGCACAGTTCATCGGCGATATCCTGGTTGCTCAACCCGCGCGTCGCCGCTTTGAGCACCTCCAACTCCCGTTCGCTCAACACCTCGGAAGGCTTCTGCCCGGCGGCCTTACCGGGAGCCGGTACGAAGCGATTAAGCACCTTGCGGGCGATGGTAGGATGCAGTACCGATTCGCCGGCATAGACCTGCCGTACGGCATCGATTAGCTCCCGGCCGCGTATGCTTTTCAGTAAATATCCGGCCGCCCCCGCTTCCAGAAGACTGAAAACGAACTGGTCATCGTCATAAGCGGAGAGTATCAGCACGGCGATGGAGGGATACAGCGACTTGATCTGCCGCGTAGCCTCAATACCATCGACTCCGGGCATGGCAATATCGATAATGGCGACATCCGGCCTGGAGCTTCCGGCCAGTTTCACGGCCTCGGCGCCGTCTGCGGCTTCCGCAACTACGTCCATATCCACCTCCGCCTCCAGAATCTGCCTGGTGCCGTCCCTTACCACGGCATGGTCGTCAGCAATCAATATCTTAATTTTGTCCATATGACACGCCCCGTCTTTTTATTACTTATACCATAATCATACACCCTAATAAAAAAGTCCTCAAACACTGGCGATACTTTATTATACGGCGGAGTCTTAAGTATAAATACTTAAAATACACAGGATGAAAATAGGTAGCAAGACAGAAGTAAACATTGACGCTCCGGTGATAGGATTATATTGAGAACATACAGATAGCCTTGAAAGGAGTCTATCAACATGCAATGGGAACTCGTAATAGCACTGGTAATAGCTATACCGATTATACTCTTCCCGGCGGCATACGTCTGGTATTTAAACGTCGGCGGCATTTATACCGCAATTAAAGAAGCCAGAGCCAGACGGGTTGCCCGGCAGAAGAAGGCTGGGGCGACGATAGACATAGAGGTGTAAAAAGATACCGAATCCGCAATATCAAGAGAGGATACTAAGGATATGGACTGGCAAATCATAATAGCTCTAATCGTAGCAATCCCCATCATACTGTTCCCGGTAGCGTTCATATGGTACCTGAACCTGGGCGGCGTCTACACCGCCATTAAGGAAGCCAGAGCCAGACGGACTGCACGCGCCAGGGAAGAAAATGTGACCGTAGAAACAGAGTAGACTATTGCGACTATAAACGCACATCTCATACTGCAGGCAATAGGGGCAACACCAAGGGGATTCAATCCTTGCGGAACGCCCCTTTTTTAATGATATAATGCTCCTTAAGCGGATAAGGGAGGCAAAAGAATGCGTAAGATTACTTATAAATCATTCATACTGCCGCTGCTGCTGATAATATGCACGCTTTTTTACTACTTCGGGGAACTGGTGGACTGGGCTACCTGGGAAACCCTGCGTAAAAACTTCTTCTACGGCGTCCACGATGTACACCGCCTCCTCTTCATGGCGCCGATAGTCTACGCCGGTTACACCGCCAGGATAAAAGGGGCAGTTATCATTACACTGGTAAGCTTTATCATATTCCTGCCGCGCGCCTTCTTTATCTCCCCTTATCCC
>CAYPYL010000172.1:0-3164 GCA_964414605.1 uncultured Dehalococcoidaceae bacterium | reverse complement strand
CGCACAGCCTATTACCCGGGGACCAAGGAAAAACATGCGGCATTTGTTTCTGCACACCCGGACGCCCTCCAATTCGGCGGTTCCGGTCGAGGCCACCTCCCATGGACGTTAATAACCAATGTGGATCCGGAAAACGCCAATGATATCTGCTTCAACACTGAAGTCTTTTGCACCCTCTTTGCTGAGACTGCTCTCGAAGCTCCTAGTATCCCTGAATTTATTGATAGGGCGGTTGATTTCGTAAATGGGACGTTGTGGGGTACTCTAACCGCATCTATTGTTATTCATCCAAAATCGCTTCTTGATCCGGATGTTGCTGCTAGCTTCGAGCGGGCTCTAGTAAATCTCCGTTATGGCACGATTTGTGTAAATGAATGGGGTGCTATGGCGTATTTCTTCGGGCGAACTCCGTGGGGCGGATTCCCGGGCTACGATATCTATGATATTCAATCCGGTATAGGCTTTGTGGATAATCCTCTTATGTTCAGCAAACCACAGAAGTCCGTGATTTACTCACCATTTAAGAAAAGGATTGATCCCACTCTAATCTCTTTCAAACACGCCCTGGAAATGCAAAGGAGGTTGACCTACTATCTGGCATCACCGTCGATATGGAAAATGCTTGGTTTGGTCTGGACTCAGTTTCGAGGCTAGAAGTCTGTCTTAGTAATACATAATCTGAGCGCAAGAAGCTGAAGGCTTTTACTCACTCAGGCTCGACAGTTCGATTGCTCATGGCCCTTGCTCGAGGAGATTGGGATGCGTCCTCGTTTTAGTTTGCTCTTGTTGATAGTTATGCGTTAGCAATCCGTTAGCAAAATAGAAAAATCCCTCGAAATCACTTGCTAATTCGAGGGATTTTAGCTTTAAAATTGGTAGCGGGGGTTGGATTTGAACCAACGACCTCCGGGTTATGAGCCCGACGAGCTACCACTGCTCTACCCCGCGTCGAGGAACATCTTTAAGTATAGACCCTGGGGAATGGCGTGTCAACCCTGCGACTGCTGCTGGCGCTTGCGGTGGTCTTCTATAAAGCGCCGGGCGAACCTGTCGCGACCCAGCGCCAGGTCGGTGGCGAGTACCGATGGTCTCACCCTGGCGGCATCGACGATTAACGCCGTAGCGCCGGCGGATATTACCATGGAGACCCAGACGTTATTTATGATGGGACGGTCCGGCATGCCGAAGGATATGTTGCTGGCGCCCATGGTCATGTTCACCCCGAGCTCCTCCCTGATGCGGCGGATAGCCTCCAGGACATCCTTGCCGGAGTTCGCTTCGGCGCCGATGGCGAAGGTCAGGACATCGATGACCACGTCCTCTCTGGGGACGCCGGCTTTCTCCGCCGCTTCAACGATTTTATGGGCGATGGCCACCCGGCGGTCGGCGTTCTTGGGAATGCCCTCGTCGTCCTGCACCAGGCCGATGACAGCCGCGCCGTATTCCTTAACCAGGGGCAGGACTCTTTTAAGCGAGTGAGTCTCGCCGCTGACGGAATTGATGAGCGGTTTGCCCTTGTATACCTTGAGAGCGGCTTCAATGGCATCCGGGTTAGGGCTATCGATGCAGATAGGGGCGTCTACCGCCTCCATCACTGTTTTTACCGCCTTCGGCAGGAGGGCGATGTCGTCTACGCCGGGGGCGTTCACGTTGCAATCGATGATATCAGCACCGGCCTCGACCTGCGTGATAGCCTCTTTGCGGACAAGCTCAAGGTCACCCGCCTTAAGCGCCTCGGTCAGCTTCTTCCGGCCGGTGGGGTTGATACGCTCACCGATGAGCACCGTCGGCCGGTCGATGGAGATGATAACTTCCTTTTTAGCAGTTGATACTTTTGTATCCATTGGTCTATTCTCCTGTGTTTATTTATATACGCCGTATTCTTTCGCCGCTTCCATGATTGCCCGCAGGTTCTCCGGATTACCCTCGTTCATGCCTGACGCCCCGGTTAATATATACCCGCCGCCCGGGGCGCAGGTCTCGATGAGCTTGCGGCAGTAGTCCTTTACTTCCTGCGGACTGCCCATATGCAGTACCGAAGCCGGTATATTGCCGGCAATGCAGGCGGAATCGCCGAGAACTCTCTTGGCCCTGTCCATATCAATGTCCTCGAAACTCCACACCATCGAGGTCCTGGGCATCTCTTTGATAATTTCCAGGCGCGGCCCGTACCTGCCCTCGGCGAACGGGTATGGCACGATACCCTCATTAATTATACCAAAAAGGACCTTTTTAAAGGTAGGCCAGTAGAAGGTCTCGAACTGCTTGCCGGACATGAAAGTTTCATCGCCTTTATGTAGCGGCATGAAGGTCACCGGGCACTCCGATGCGTCGGCCATCGCCACGGCCGACCTTATCGCCATGGGGGCTAATTTTTCCATGGCCTCATGGAGTTTTTCCGGCTGGCGGTAAATATCCATTACAGCGCCGCGGGTCCCCCGCAGTGAATCGGCAATCATATCGAACGGGGCGCCGGCCATACCACCACCCCTGACCGAGGGGAAGCCTTCTTCCAGGGATGTCACGTTGAACTCCGCAACGGCTTTCTGCCAGCGGGAGCTTTCCTTGCCGGCATCAATAAACATCTGGAAAGCCGCCTGGAGGTCCGGGTTGCTGCCGATGGACACGAAATAGCCGATGGGTATGGCCGTCATGCCGGAGAAGGGAGGCAGCTTTTCCAGGGACCCGAATTTACCCAGGACGCGTGGTAAAAACACCCTTAGCCAGAACTCGGTGGGGTTTTCCATAAAGGCATCGTATTCGTCTGCCTTCATATATTCGTCTTCGACGAACTGATATAATGAAGCGTCATCCGGAAGGCCGTGCCCCGGCCATTTATGCATCTTGTGGCCGATCATGTCCAGTACCTTGCCCGGCAGGACCAGGCTGGGACCGGTAAACGAGTCCATATCAAATTCACGGATAAATTTCAGGTATGCCTGCTTCATTTTCTCATAATCATACATGACGTCGCGGAGGGTCATGCCGGCATAGCTGGCCGGGAATAAGCCGGAAGGCAGCAGGACCGGAACACGGTCGGCTTCTTCCAGTTTGATTGCCTTGATAAACCTCGTGGCGCGCTCTTGGTAGAGTCGCTCGGCTTCTTCGCTGGCGAATTTGACGCCGGGTGAGAGCCAGAGCTTGAACCGCTCTTCCCTTCTTTC
>CAYPYL010000171.1:0-3165 GCA_964414605.1 uncultured Dehalococcoidaceae bacterium | reverse complement strand
ATGGAGCTAAAGCCGGGAATGCGCGTCCTGGACATGGGCTGCGGCAAGGCGTTGAGCTCCATTTTTCTGGCAAAGGAATACGGGGTACAGGTCTGGGCTAACGACCTCTGGATAAGCGCCGCTGAAAACTGGCAGCGCATACGCGAGGCAGGCATGGAAGACCAGGTGTTCCCGGTTCATGCGGAAGCCCATGAACTGCCGTACGCGGAGGAGTTCTTCGATGCGATAGTCTGCGTTGACTCTTACCAGTACTATGGCACCGACGACCTCTACCTTAAGTATTTCCAGGGTTTCGTACGACCGGGAGGGCAAATCGGGATAGTCGTGGCGGGGCTGGCGCGGGACTTCGACGGGCCGGTGCCGGAGCACCTTACCCGCCCTAGGAAGGACGGCAGCGTGTTATGGGTGGACGAGTGCTGGTGTTTCCATACCGCCGCGTGGTGGCGGAATCTCTGGGCGCGAACGACCCTGGTTAATGTGGAGGTGGCCGACGTTCAGCCGGACGGCTGGAAACACTGGCTCCAGTACGAGAAAGCCTGCGAGGAGGCGGGAACGCTCATGTTCCCCTCCGAGGCGGAATCGCTTGAAGCCGATGCCGGCAGGTATCTCGCCATGATACGCATGATTGGTAGAAGAAAGTAACCAAAACGGGTGGAGGCGGCATTTTCCCGTTGTGTCCGCCTTCACCCGCCATCCGTTATTTATTGATTTGTGTTTTAATTTTGTTTTTGATATTCTGTTAGCAATATTGGTTTTATAGCTTCGTCATGCGTAGAACAGGTAAGATTTTATTTGCGGCGCTGCTGATTGTTGTCATTCTTGTTACGGGCATATCGGGATGCACCGGCAGTGCTTCAAGAGGCGTCCACGACCCCAATATTGACCCGTTCGTACAGGACCGTATCGCCACGGTGCGCCTGGAAATGCCGGAGGAAAACTGGACGTTTTGCCGGGAGCATGCCTTCGAGGAGCAGTACGTAAGGGCGGATTTCTGGTGGGATGACGAACTGGTACCGGATGTCGGTCTCCGGCCCAAGGGCAACTCCTCGCTGGGGCAGGCCGTAGGCTGGAACAGCCCGCGTATGCCCCTGGCGGTAGATTTTAATATCTTCAACCGGGCGCGTAACTTCCACGGACTAAAAAAGGTCTTTCTTAACAACGGCTGGAGCGACCCCACCCTCATCCGCGAGGTCGTTGCCTATAAGATATTCGAGGAATCGGGCGTCGTCACCCCCCGTGCCTCGCTCATCGACCTCTGGGTAAATGACGACCACCTGGGCGTTTATACCATGGTAGAGATGATTGACCAGGCCTTTATCACGCGCCACTTCGATAATGACACCGGCAACCTCTATAAACCGGAGCTCATGGCGGCGCGCCTGGACTGGTGGGAAAAACACGCCTATAAGGATTTCAGTATGATGGGTATGCCTATGCCCCCGATGCACCGGCAGGATTCCGCCCTGTATACAAATATCGGCGGCGCGCCCCTGATTGACCTCCTCCGCGCCCTCGACCAGGAAGAAACGGTAGCGCTTTACGAACCGGAGTCGGAACTGGAAGGGAATGTGTTCCGCGGTCTCCCGCCGATGGTCATGCCTGCTAACTGCGTGGAAGCCATGATGCTGAAGACCAATGAAAACAACCCGGACTATTCCGGTCTTTTCAAGTTCCTCGATGTCCTGAACAACGAACCCGACGAGACGTTACCTCGGGAGATAGAGAAGGTGCTCGATGTAGATGCGACCCTGCGGTTCATCGCGGTATCGGCGGTAATCCTGCACCTGGACAACTACATCGGCATCGGGCACAACAACTACCTTTACGAGGTCGACGGTAAATTTACCCCCCTCCCCTGGGATACCAACATGGCCTTCGGGACGTTCAACCTGGGTATCCGTAAAGAAGGCCTGATAAAATATTATATCGACGAACCAACCGCCGGCCCGATGTACCGGTATCCCCTGGTGGATCGCCTGCTGTCTCACCCGCCGTACCTGGAAAGGTATCACGGCTACATCGAAGAGGTTATGAACGGCCCCTTCTCGCTGGACGTTGTCCTGCCGCGTATTGAGAAGTGGGTGGAACTGGTGCGTCCCTACGCCAGGGCCGATACCGAGATGTTCTACTCCTACGAGGACTGGGAGCGCTGCCTTGAAGAAGACCTGCGTCCGCCCGACCTTTTCGAGGGATGGATGGCCGGCGGACCTTCGCCGATGCTCCCCTTCATGCTGCACCGTCACGAAGTCGCCTGTCTTAAGAAAAACTTCGGTGTGGACAATCTCTTTATGCTGATGATGCGGGATTTCCAGCCGGGCGAACTGGAGATACTGGAGGGGTGCCTGACCGAAGAAACGTATGAGCTGTTCCTGCAGAATATCTACGGTCCCCTGATGGCCCCCCAGCCGCCGCGCCAGCCCGGGTTCGGTCCCAACTCCCTGGGTCTAAGGAGCTTTATCATCGCGCGCCATGAATCGGTAAGGAAGCAGCTCGACGGCGAGCAGCGCAGCGGCTTCCACCAGATGGGTAACCGCGGCAGCATGTGGATGGCGGATTGGTATCAGTTCGATTAACGTCAAAGCGTAAACCGGGAGGTAAGTAAAATTAAAGTTACCGGCAAATCGGAAGAACAGGCGGAAATCGTAGGTACGGTACAGAGGTTCGAGCGGAAATTTTCCATACTGCCCAAAAACACCGGCTTTGCCCTCGCCATGCTGCGTCAGTTCTGCCGCCCGGACCGTGAATATCCTCATGACCGGGTAAACAGCCTTTACTTCGATTCGGTTGACCTCGACCAGTACGAAAGGTCGGCCTCCGGCGAGTTCAAGAAGGACAAGGTGCGCATCCGCTGGTACGGGGATAGCACCGACGGCCGGAAGGAGATACCGGTTTACGTGGAGAGGAAAATAAGGGAGGGCTTCGCCAGCAGCAAGCAGCGCCAGCAGTTGATGGTCCCCGCGCCGCGCCTCGAACCGGGGAACCTGAGCAGCGGGATTATAAGTAATACGGAGCTTATGGAAACGCTGGCCGGATTCGGCCTCTTCCCGGAGAAACCGCTGAAACCGATTATCGTGATATCGTACCAGCGCCACCGGTTCAATGAGATGCAGACCGGCGTGCGGGTCTCCTTCGACTATGATGTAAAAGCCTCGGTGGTGGCCTGGG
>CAYPYL010000170.1:0-3168 GCA_964414605.1 uncultured Dehalococcoidaceae bacterium | reverse complement strand
CCAGACTACGGCTTTTTGGCCTTGTTTCATTATCATGCCTCCGTTTTTTGGTTTTAGTACACGTCCGACGATATTTATTATAGCATACCAAATTAGTGCGCCTGTCAACCTCCATTATAGGAACGCAGTCGAATCACGCTCAATAAGGAAACCCCCGAAAGCTCATATACAAAACACCAATTTATCGCGAACGAAAAGCGCCGAACGGCGCATAAGTACCATTTGACAGGGTTATGAATGTAGGGTTAGAATTAATTACACACGTTGAAAAAGGGGATGGAGGACCGGACATGATAGAGATGACGATTGACAGCATCAGGGTCAGCCTGATGAACTACCAGCGTGTAGTAATCCTTAAAGAAAAAATGTCGGACCGGTACCTGCCTATCTGGATTGGCCCGGCTGAAGCCGATTCCATCGCGGTAAAGTTACAGGGCGTGGCCGTACCCCGCCCTCTTACGCATGACCTCTTGATCTCGATGATAGATACGCTTGGTGCCACGGTTAATTCCATCATCGTAAACGACCTCAAGAACGATACATTCTTCGCCAAGGTAATACTCGAAACGGAAGGGAAACAGGTGGAGGTGGACTCCCGCCCCAGCGATGCGCTGGCATTGGCGGTGAGAACGGGCGTAGCCATCTTCGCCGACGAATCAGTCCTGGACAAGGCAGGTATCCTCCTCGACGGCGAGACGGGCAAACCCATCTTCGAAGAACCGGATGCAGCCGGCGGCAAGGAAAGCAAGAAGGTCAGCGACGAGGACATGAAGAAAAAGATGTCCGCGTTTTACGACTTCATCAATACCCTTGACCTCGACGACTTCGATAAGCGCAAGTCTTAGTCGAATCTTATAATATCGACTGCGGGGGCCGGACTAATGGATGAAAGCCTGATCAAGAAACTGATAGCCTCGATAAAGTGTGGTTCCTGCGGTCAGAACTACCAGGAAGACAATATCGAGGTCATGGAGCACAACGACGAGCTGTGGTTCCTGAAGGTCTCCTGTTCTTCCTGCCATGTCAAGTGCGTAGTGGCGGCTATCATCCGGGAAAACGCCCGGCCGGAAGTCGTTACCGACCTTACCGAGGCGGAGATGGAGAAGTTCAAACACCTTGAGAGCATCAAGGATGAAGACCTGCTGGAAATGCATGGCTTTCTCAAGGACTTCGACGGAGATTTCCCCCACCTTTTCCGCCAGGAATAGGTACACCGCAAAGCCCTGAATAATCAGGGCTTACTTATTTGACAATTCAAAGTCGTATTGTTAATATGCTTTCAGTTTTACCAGCCTCCAAAACCTGCTTGAGTCCGCATTTTGAAAGGAGAATAACAATGGCTATTGACGGGACATATAATATTGAAATTGACACCCCAATGGGCAAGCAGACGGCGCAGATGACTCTCAAGACCGATGGTGACTCCTTAAGTGGCAGCATGGGAAGTCCCATGGGCAATCTGGAATTCAGCGGCGGCAAGGTAAGCGGGGACGACGTTTCCTGGGAGATGGAAATAGAAAGCCCGATGGGTAAAATCACTCTCGAATACAAGCTCAAGATAAACGGCGACGATGTCTCCGGCGAAGTTAAGGCGGGGAATTTCGGGTCTTCCCCCCTCACGGGCAAGCGGGCTTAAGCAGGGGACCGCGCACCCGCGCCATTTTAATTAAGTGTATCCGGGGTACTATATCAAAAGACCTATCATGGCTTGACCGGGGACACCGGTTTCTGGTATTATTTTCAAGGTCAGATTGTTGAGGTCGGCGTGGACAAGTTGATACCGGCCCTTAGACTAACGGGTATCGGGTTTTTCATCGGTATCTGTATCGCCGGCGGGGCATTCGCCGGCTGGAAGATTGGCGACGAGAAACCGCTTTTTATGATATTAGGTTTACTGGTGGGGTTGGGGATAGCTGTTTTCGGTGTTTATCGTATGATTCGACCCCTCATGAACAACAGTCAAGACAAGGAGAACGGTTAGTGGCTGAACCCAAGCGGCGCGGCTGCCTCGGCTGTTCTTTCCCTGTACTGATTATCATTGTTATCATCGCTCTGGCTATTGTCATCCTCGGTTTTCTGGCCGGTCCCATCGGCAGTAAACTCGTCGGGGAGATGGAATGGCTTAGCTGGATGACCGTCCAGTCGCCGGAACCGCATCTCCCGGCGCCGGTGCTCTTTCATATCCTCGGTCTGCCGATTACCAACACCATTCTTGCCGGCTGGATTACCGTGGTGTTCCTGGCCATTTTCAGCTGGGCGGTTACCCGCCGGATGAAGCTCGTTCCCGGCCGGTTGCAGGCGGCTTTCGAGTTCCTGCTGGGCTGGATGTTCGACCTCTGCAAGAGCATCGCCGGCGAGGAAAACGGGCGGAGGTTTTTCCCGGTTATCTGCACCATCTTTCTCTTTGTCCTCTTCAACGCATGGCTAAGCCTTATCCCGGGCTTCGGCTCGATAGAAATCACCGTTCACGGTCATCCCTACGAGCTGCTCCGGGGCTCCAACACGGACGTTAACACGCCCCTGGCCATAGCGCTGATTTCCTTTGTCTTTGTTATCTTCTTCGGACTCAAGGATGCCCGCATGGGCTTCGTAAAGCAATATATCAACTTCGGCCGGTTTTTCCGCAGTACCGGCAGGATATTCAAAGGCAAGTTTCAGCCGATAGAAATCTTCTCCGGGGCTATCGATATCTTCGTCGGCGGACTGGAAATTCTTAGCCTGCTCATCCGGAACGTCAGCTTTACCTTCAGGTTGTTCGGCAATATGACGGCGGGCGAGATACTGCTGCTCATCGCCGCCTTCCTGGTGCCCTGGGTGCTCGCCCTGCCGTTTTACGGTCTGGAACTGCTGGTGGGCTTCGTGCAGGCGCTCATCTTCGCCGGGCTGACCCTGGTATTCGTGACTATGGCTGTGTCTCCCCATGAAGGCGAGGCGCATTAATACACATGATAATAAGTAAATTATTATAAGGAGGAAAAAGAATGGATCCGCAAGCAGTTAAATTTTTAGCCGCGGGGCTGGCCATAGGGCTGGGCGCTCTCGGGCCGGGCATCGGCATCGGCATTCTCGGCTACGGGGCCATGCAGGGCCTGGCGCGCAATCCGGAGGCCAGGGGACCAATCATGACTAACATGATTCTGGCCATCGCCATGGCCGAAGCCATCGGCA
>CAYPYL010000169.1:0-3180 GCA_964414605.1 uncultured Dehalococcoidaceae bacterium | reverse complement strand
GAACCTGGGCTAAGGGATCCAAAGTCCCCTGTGCTACCACTACACAACTCGCCAGGGCTACAAGCAGAATTATAGCATTTAGGCGTGGCTGTGGCAATTCCTTTGCTGGTAAGCGCGGGGCTATGCTATTATTCAGTATAACAGCCGGTACAGGTATGGTATGAATCCTTTACGTAGATTATTCTGGGGCATCTTCTGGGTGGTGGGCGTCATCATCATCGGCGTAATCGGCTACGAGATTATCGAAGGCTGGGGTTTTCTCGATTCCATATACATGACGATCACCACGATAACCACCGTGGGTTACAGTGAAGTCCATCCCCTTTCCGATGGAGGGCGGATTTTCAGTATCTTCCTGATGATAGGCGGCGTGGGTGGGGCGTTCTATGCGTTGAGCGGAATCGTCGGGTATATCGTGGAAGGCAATATTGGCACCGTATGGGAGAGGCGTAAAATGCAAAACAAGATAAACAATCTTAAAGGACATTTCATTCTCTGCGGATTCGGCAGGGTCGGCGAGGAAATTGCCCGGGCTTTCAAGGAAGAGGAAGTCCCTTTCATCATAATCGATAACCGCCCGGAATGCATCGCCAGACTGGAAAAGACCGAATATATTTATCTGGAGGGCGATGCCACCCGGGACGAAACTCTGAAAAGCGCCGGGATCGAGCGTGCCCGCGGGCTGATTGCCGCTGTCGGTACGGACACGGATAATACTTATATAACGCTATCGGCCAGGGGAATGTGCCCCGATATTTATATCGAAGCCCGCGCCTCCAGTGCAGAGGCCATGACAAAGCTGGAGAGGTCCGGAGCCAACCGTGTTATTTTGCCTCACGCCATCGGCGGAAACCGCATGGCCATGCTTGCCCTGCGGCCATCTGTGGTCGATTTTATCGATAACGTAATCTACAGTAGGGGTCGTGAGATGCGCCTGGAGAACGTCGATATCGCGGAAAGTTCAAAACTCATCGATTTAACGATTAAGGATGTACGCGATAAAACGCGCGTTTCCGTCCTGGCTATCCAGAAGAAGGGCCGTACTCTCACCCCCAACCCCACCGGGGAGGAAATGGTTGAGGAGGGAGACAAGCTGATTGTCATCGGCACTAAAGAGCAACTTGGCTCGCTGGAGGCGGCGCTTTAAGAGCAGGGGAATATTAAGACATTCACGGAACTACGCGCCGATAGTACTTTCACCTGACCATTCGCCGGCCCCTAAATAACAAATAGTACTCCGCAACCATCGTGATAGTATGAAATGACGTTTACGGAGTACTACTTTAATCTATTACGTTACCGGTTTTTTTACAGGCTATTTTTTCTTTGTCGCAGCCCCTTCTTTTCCATGTAAAGTCTCGATTTGCGTCTTCCACCGGCGGGCCCTATCCGTCATGAACCGCCTCGTCGGCTGCTTTTCGGTGCTGATGAGCATCGAGTTGATATTTCCCCAGGGCACGAAGAGACTCTCCGTATAGCCTCCCAGCATGTCCAGTTTATCGTCCCAGTGTACCAGATTAATGAGAATGCCGTGCTCGTCAACAACCTCGACCATCCCGGTATAGCAATCGTCCGGCGCGGTCTCCGGCATAAGATGCACCGCCGCACAGTAACCCGGTTGTATCGCCTGTATCTTTGCCATATTCCTTACCTCCGCTTACTAGGCTATCGTAGCCTATTTATATAATTATTTGCCGTTCTTGTCAATAGCACTTTTCGGGAATATTCCTCCCGTTACCGGGTAATCAGGTATGCCGGTGTGGGGATTTCATTATTTTTTACTTATTATTCTTTATAAATAATTAAGGATAAGTTTATCCAACGTTTATGGATTTTATAACCGTGTTTATGACGGGCTGATAAGCTTGATGAGGATGGAAGGAACGATTTAAAGAGAAATCAGTGTTCCCCGGACACAGGGTATCCGATGGGGGAGGTAAAAATAAATGGAGAACTTCGTTCTTGCCGGTAAAGCTAAAACGGTTTTTCGCCTTATCGAACTGAAAGCGAAGAGAGAAGAACTTGCCAGGCGTGATAAAAAGCGGAACTCCAAAAAGAAGTAATCAGTCCGGGTTTTATCCTTCTACTGTTTTCTAAACTTGGCTTTCAGGGCTTCGATTTCCTGCTGTTTTTCAAATTCTTCCTGACTCAAGGGTTCACAGGACGTAAGCACGTTATTCTCTATCTTTATAGAAAAGAACTCGTGGCATTTCCAGCATCGGCGGGGGCCTTCGTAGTCCGCATCAACCAGCGAGAGTTTTGTCTCCGCACCGCACTTGGGGCATTTCAGAGTAATCATATCCGGTAAATTCTCCTTTATTTTAATACTTTAACGTTTAACCGGTCAGGGCATGGGGAAGAACCGGTTGAATATCAAAAATATAACGGGGATGGATATCATGGAAACCACGAAGCTGGACAGGATGAACTGGTTGGATATCGACTTATTGCCGCCGGCGCGTTCGGTAACTATCGGCGTGGCGGTGATGGGCGGAACGGCGGCCTGGAGTATAAAGATAAGCGCCAGGCTGTAGGTCGGCTTGAGAAGGATTAGTAGTCCCAGGGCCGCTAGCGGAAAGACGAAATTCTTGATAGTGACGAACTTTGTTATCTCCCCCCAGTAGAATTTCCCCTTCTGCCTGATATCGAGATACAGACTGCCGCCGAGGATAATCAGGATGAGCGGCAGTGCCATGCCCCCAAGTATCTGAAGGATAGACTGAACGAAGTCCGGCAGGTAGTCTCGCGCACTGAAAAGCTGAACGATGATGGCCAGCAGCGTGGCGATGAGGATGGGATTAAAGATACGGTTCCACCGTATCTTCTCCTGGCTTGTTTTCCTGAAGAAAAGCTGATAGGCGCTGAAGAAGAGGACCGGGTGGAAAATGATGAAGATATAGAGCTCTGTGATATAGGGTGAATCCGCGCCGAAGATACCGCTCATGATAATGAGCGGCATGAACAGCCCGTTCTGGAAGAAAAGGTTCAGGGCGAACTCGCCGCGGGTCTCTCTTTGAGATAGAAACATGGTGATGAGTGTCAGTACCAGGGAAACGGCGGCAAAGGCGAACCACCATAAGGGCAGCTGCCACCAGTCCGGGAAATCTTCCGGAGTAAAGTTAACGATGATGCTGGCGAAGACCATGCAGGGCAGGGCGATATCGATGGCGAGTCGGCTTA
>CAYPYL010000168.1:0-3211 GCA_964414605.1 uncultured Dehalococcoidaceae bacterium | reverse complement strand
TCTTCGCCTTTATCATGAAAAAGGAAGGGCTGGACTTCGGGGAGGCGCTGCGCCTCCTCGCCGAAAGGGCGGGGGTGACTTTGCCTTCGAAAGCGGAGCGGGGCGTACGCAAAGAGGAAAAAGAGGAGTACTACAGTGTCAACGAAGCCGCCACCGTGTATTACCACAACCTGCTGCTTAATTCTCCGGCGGCGGAGAATGCTAGAAATTATATAGAAAAGCGAGGATTTTTAACAAAAACTATCGCCGATTTTCAACTCGGGTTCAGCCTGGACAGCTGGGAAGACCTGAAGAAATATCTTAAAGAGAAAGGCTATAGCGAAGAAATCATGCTTACCGCCGGACTGCTCTCAAAGTCGGAGGAGGGACGTACCTACGACCGCTTTCGCGGTAAGCTCATGTTCCCCATCCGCGATATCCGGGGGCATGTCACCGGGTTCGGTGCCAGGGTGCTGGACGACTCCTTACCCAAGTACATAAACTCGCCCCAGACCCCCACCTTCGATAAGAGCAGTACACTGTACGCCATCGACCGCGCCGCCCCGGAGATAAGAAAGCGGGACACCGCCATCGTCATGGAGGGCTACATGGACGTCATCACCGCCCACCAGAACGGCATCACCAACGCGGTGGCTTCCATGGGGACGGCGATTACGGAGACGCAGATAAACACGCTTAAGAAACTGACGAAGAATATTATACTCGCCCTTGATGCCGATGCCGCCGGCGAAGAAGCCATGCTGCGTACGGTCGGCTACGAGAATATCTTGAATGCCGAAATGCGGGTTATTGTGATGCCGGAAGGTAAAGACCCGGATGATATTATCAGGGAAGAAATTCAAGCATGGCAGGGGCTGTATGATAAAATGACGCCCATCGTTGATTTTACCTTTGATAAGGTCGCAACGCCGCTGGACCTGACCACCGCCAGCGGTAAGTCGCTCGCCGTAGACAGGCTCCTGCCCATCTTGGCCGCCATCAACGACCCCATCCGCCAGGCGCATTACCTCCAGAAGCTGGCGGCGCTGGTGAAGGTGGACCTGAATACCATCAAGGCATCGTTGAGTCGACTCAAGCAGCCCGCGGCAAGGCGCCGGGCGGCGGCGAAGCCGGCAACGGTTTTCCAGGGGATGCGGCCGGTGGTCGCCACCTCCCGCGAGGAGTACCTGCTGACGATACTCCTGAAGCACCCCGAGTTCAAGAATGAAATAGGGGAGCTTTCTCCCGAGTATTTCACCGGCAGCGAAAACCGGGAAATTTTCAACGCCTGGCGGGAAGCCGCCGATTTACCGGAGCTTAAAGAGAATCTTGATACCATCCTTCACGAACATCTCGACGTTATATTAAATAAGGAGCTGCCGGAGACCAGGAACAACATTGAGCAAAAGCTGCTCGACGGAATCATGCGGCTCAAGGAGAAGTACCTGAAAAATATGGCCGCGCGGAGAGCCGAATCGGGTGAGGCCGACGCAGACCCGTCCCGACTCGAAGAGGATATAAAAATCAGCGCACAGCTGAAAGAACTGGATGCCCGCAGGGGCACCAAACGAAACCCTTCCTACTCCGGGAAGACAAGGAGATAGTCATGGATAAAGACAAGAACGATATGGACACATTGCATAACCGACAAAATTACGAGGACATGCCACCTCATGAAATTCTGAACACCGGCTCGAAATCGGACTCGCTTTACAACAAGGCTGGCAAAACCGACGACGCGGAAGACGAGGATAGTTCCGACGACAACGAAATATGGTCAAAGACCAAGGGCTTTATGGATGGGGGCAATGATAAAGGCGATACGGCACTGGACCTGGACATGGAACTAGCCTCGGAAGATACCACCGAGCAGGATATCACCGACGACCCCGTGCGCATCTACCTCCACGAAATAGGGCGGGTGCACCTCCTTACCGCCAACGATGAAAAGACGCTCGCCAAGCAGATGGAGGAGGGCAAACTCATCAGCGAAATCCGGCAGGAATATTCCCAGAAGCACGGCCGTCAGCCTTCCGCTGCGGATATAATACTGATTATGCTGCAAAACCTGGGCCAGTCCGCCCGGCTTGCTCATCTCCTCCAGGAACAGCTTGACCTGCCGTGGACCGAACGGCTAATCGAGGGCGTTTATAACGAAAAGCTGCAGGAGACAATCGATAACGCCATAGACCCGCAGATTATCCATGATATCGCCACCAAGCTAGGAATAACCGTAACGGAAACAGAAGAAATGCTGATAAAGCTATCGCTTGGCAGCCGACTTATCCCCGAGGCCGTCCGTGAAGCAATCAGCGACAAAATAAAGTTCTCCGATACGGATAAACTGGCGGCCGATGTGTCTTTTATCTCCGGCATCCAGAAGGCGGAAAGACATTTTGCACACTATTTAACCGATATCATCCGGGAGGGGAAAAAGGCGGAGAGGCATCTCATCGAGGCGAACCTGCGCCTGGTGGTTAGCGTCGCCAAGAAGCACATCGGTCGGGGCATGTCCCTGCTCGACCTTATCCAGGAGGGGAACATAGGGCTGATGAGGGCGGTGGAGAAGTTCGACTACCGTAAAGGCTACAAGTTTAGCACCTACGCCACCTGGTGGATTCGCCAGGCGCTTACCCGCGCCATCGCCGACCAGGCCCGCACCATCCGCATACCGGTGCACATGGTGGAGACCATCAACCGGCTCCTCCGCATCAGCCGGCGTCTCGCCCAGGAATACGGCCGGGAGCCCACCTCGCGGGAGATTGCTAAAGAGATGGAGGTGTCCTCGGAGAAGGTCAGGGAAATCGTCAAGGTATCGCAGCTGCCGATATCTCTGGAGTCGCCCATCGGCGAGGAAGAGGACAGCCCTCTGGGCAACTCCATCGAGGACAGGAACGCCCTGCCGCCGGTGGATATAGCCTCCAAGCAGCTTCTCAAGGAGCAGATCGAGGATGTTTTGAGCACGCTGACCGACCGCGAGAAACGCGTCCTCACGCTGCGTTTCGGCCTGGAGGACGGACGCAGCCGCACCCTCGAGGAGGTGGGCGTGGAATTCAACGTAACGCGGGAGAGAATCCGCCAAATCGAGGCTAAGGCCCTGCGCAAGCTCCGCCACCCCAGCCGCAGTCGGAAACTAAAGGACTATTTAGAATAAATAATGTCATTCTGAACGAAGTGAAGAATCTCGGGGCAGGGTTGACTCTTATCCGTCATTCCGGGCTTGACCCGGAAT
>CAYPYL010000167.1:0-3212 GCA_964414605.1 uncultured Dehalococcoidaceae bacterium | reverse complement strand
AATATCGCCCCCGACTTCGGAGAGGATATCCGGCGCTCTAACGAGTTCTATCGTAAGATTCTCCATATTCTTTTTTATCTTCTGTTTTGAAGGTTTTTTCGGCAAGTAGTCCGCCGGGGCGGCGGCCATAATAAGCGCGTCGGCTTTTTCACACGCCCCGACGACCGCGTCCTTCATCTGTAAGACGCTTTCGACGTGGATGACTTCCATGCCGGGAGGGTCGGGGAGCGCCGTCGGCGCGGCAATAAGCGTTACTTCAGCCCCGCGGTCACGGGCGGCCTCGGCTATGGCGTAGCCCATTTTCCCCGAGGAGCGATTGCCGATATGCCGGACGGGGTCGATTGCCTCCCGCGTCCCGCCGGCCGTCACCACGATACGCCGGTCCTCCAGGTCTCTCTTAGCCACTCAAAACCTTCTCGATAACTTTAATTATCGCGGCGGTCTCGGGCAGGCGTCCCAGGCCCATCTTGCCGGAAGCCAGACGGCCGTACTCGGGTTCGATGATGGTGAATCCCCGGGCTTTAAGCCTGGAAAGATTTTCCTGCGTGATGGGGTTTTTGTACATGATATCGTTCATGGCGGGGGCGATGATAACCGGCGACTCTGTAGCCAGGACGATGCAGCCGAGCATATTATCGGCGATGCCCGTTGCCAGTTTGGCGATGGTATTGGCCGTAGCCGGGGCAATCAGCACGGCGTCGGCGGCCTCGGCCAGGGCGATGTGTTCCTCGTTGTACTCGGAGGCAAGTTCGAACATATCCGTAACAACAGGCCGTCCGGTGATATTACGCAGGGTCAGTGGGGTAATGAACCACGTGGCGGCATCGGTCATGACCGTTTCGACGGTGGCGCCCGCCTGCGTCAGCTTGCTGGCGATATCCACCGCCTTGTAAGCGGCGATGCCCCCCGTTATGCCCAGGACTATCGTCTTTTTCTTCAACATGGCTGTCTCCTCGACCGGCTACTCCCGGTTCAACGCGTGAATGGCTTTTATTCCTATCAACGTCAGGTTCTGGTTGACCTTTTCGATTACTCTGGTTTCTTTGGCGATGATGCTGGAGTACCCCCCGGTGGCGACGACCATCGTTTTTTCGCCGAGTTCTTCCTGTATCCGCGTGACGATGCCGTCGATGAGCCCGGCGTAGCCGAAGATAATGCCGGACTGCATGGCGGCCACGGTATTGGCGCCGATAGCTCTCTCGGGGCGTACCAGTTCCACCCTGGGGAGTGCCGCCGTACGCGTGTAGAGGGCCTCGGCGGAGATGGCCAGTCCGGGAGCGACCGCCCCGCCCAGGTAGTCGCCTTCCTTGGAGATGGTGTCGAAAGCGGTTGCCGTCCCCATGACCACCACGATAAGCGGAGCTTTATAAAGGTGGAGAGCGCCCGCCGCGTTGGAGATACGGTCGCCTCCCAGCTCCCGCGGGTTTTCGTAGCGGATGCGTATTCCCGTTTTAACACCCGGGCCGATTATCAGCGGCTTGATATTGAAATACTTTTCAAATAGCTCGTTGAAGGTGGTCACCAGAGGCGGCACCACGCAGCTTATGGCTCCCTTGGTAATATCGGTAATGTCCACTCCCTGGTGGCGCAGCAGGTTGAGCAGTATTACGGCGTACTCGTCCGGCATACGGTGAACCCCGGTGGCGAGGCGCCAGGTGGCTTTCAGGTCGTCGCCTTCAAACAATCCTATGGAGATATTGGTGTTACCTATATCTATGGCTAACAACATAGCGATCCCTTCAACTTTCACCGGTAGGGGTCATATTTTTAATCTGCTTTATCGCCATCGGCAGCGCCGATAGCAGGTCGGAGGCAATCATACCCGCGTCGCCCAGTATGTTTCTTAACATTTCTCCAGCTTCGCAGCCCACATAGGTGCCCAGGCTGGCGGCATCGTAGAGAGCGAGTCCCTGGGCTACCATCCCCGCGACGACCCCGGCCAGCACGTCGCCCGTCCCCGCCGTGGCCAGTCCGGGATTGGCAAAAGGACTTACCCGGCAGTAGCCTCCCGGGCTGGCGATAACGTTAAAAGCGCCTTTGAGGAGAATTGTCTTGTTCCATTCCGCAGCGAATTTCATGGCCGTGCCAGGGCGGTCCGACTGTACCTCTTCGATGGAGAGTCCGCACAATCGGGACATCTCGCCGGGGTGAGGGGTAAGTATGGCGTCGCCGGTAAACTGCCGCCACCATTGCGGCTTCTTCGCCAGTATGTTGAGCGCATCGGCGTCCAGCACCAGCGGAGGCAGCTCCTTTTCCGCCAGCAGGTTGGCGACGAACTCCGCGGTGGTGGGATTCTGCCCCAGGCCGCACCCCATGAGGAGCGCATCGTATCGGCCGCACTCCTGCTTTATAATTTCTACCGCTTCGGCGGTGATGAAGCCGGGTTGGGACTCGGGCAGCGGCAGGAAAGTGGCTTCGGTCAGTTTGGACGCCAGGATGGGCTGCAAGCTGTTTGCCGTTGCCAGCGTGACCAGTCCGGCGCCCACCCGCATCGCGCCGCTGCAGGCTAAATAGGCGGAGCCGATGTAGTTGATAGACCCGGCGACGACCAGCACCCTCCCGAAAGTCCCCTTATTGGCGTTGAGCGGGCGCGCCGGCAGGGCGTCACTTGCCCACTCCCTGGTGATAAGCTCGGTCTTGATATCGTCGGCCAGCGACTCCGGGATGCCGATATCAGCAATTTTTAGTTTACCGACCTTTTCCGCGCCGGGAAACTTGAAGTGCCCCGGTTTGGGGAGAGCCAGCGTGACGGTAACATCGGCACGCGGACAGGCGGGGTCGATGGCTCCCGTATCGGCGTCCATCCCGGAAGGCAGGTCCACCGCGACGACGATGAGCCGGCGTGTATTCTGCGCCGCACTTACCTTTTGAAGTACCTGCCGGAAGACGCCTGCGAGCGGGCGCATCTTGCCGGTGCCCAGCAGCGCGTCGATAACGCACGTGGCCGTAGCCAGCGCATCGTCGTACTCTTTCAGGTCTTTATCCTTTGCCGATTCGATACAGGCTATGCCGTGTTCCCGCACCAGTTTGAGGTTGGTATCTTCTGCGTCTCTCGCGCTGCAAAGATAGACGATAACCCCGGCCCCCCACTGGTGGAGGTAGCGCGCGGCTACCAGGCCGTCCCCGCCGTTATTCCCCGCGCCCACCAGGCACAGGATATGCTGCTTGTTCATGGTGCCCAGGACGGAGCGCGTCTCTTCGGCCACGGCTTT
>CAYPYL010000166.1:0-3215 GCA_964414605.1 uncultured Dehalococcoidaceae bacterium | reverse complement strand
TGCGGACGACGACGGTGATGTCCAGGAGTTGGTAGCGGAGGATGGCGTAGGCGATGAGGAGAGCGTTAATAATGTTTGCGGCAATGTCAACCGGATAGGGCTTTAAAGGCGGGATAAAATTAGCGAGGGTGCCCAGTATTACCATGCTTATCCCCAGTAAGAGGTACTTTAAGCGGTTGCGCTCAAGATCGGATTCCGTGCTCTTATACCTGCGAGAAAGGTTAAATATTCCTTGCCCTAGAAAGAAGTATCCACATAACGCAAGCGCAAATACCAAAATGCCAAAGGTCGGAACATACAGGCCAGTGCTTTCATCCCGATAAACATTCTCGATAATATACCTGCTACCCCCCACACCTAACATCAGTGTTATGGCACATGCCACATAGCCTATATATACGAGCTCGCGTTGGCCCTTTATTCGCAGAAAAGCTCGCACGAAAAAGAAGTAAACGATAAGATGCACACTTCCTCCAGCGGCCATAAGCTTGTACCAAAACAGAGCTATATTGGCATTGGGACTGATGCTAACCATCAGAGCAGCAATCTGCCAAAAGGCCATAGCTATAACATACATTACGAACAATTGGTTTACCCTGGCTCTTGCACCACGCTGAAGGGCAATAACCACTAAGACAAGGTAGCAAACGAGAGCTACAAGTGAAAATATGGCAGGAAGATTCATGCTTTCTTACTCCTGATAGTCTCCTTATCGATTGTTGTTAGAAGTATGCTGGGCAATTTTCTACCACGGAGACACAGAGCGCACAGAGATAAGCCACAGAAGTCTTTCCAAAAACCCTGTGCCTCCGTGGTCTAAAAACTATACCGGGTCTTTGGGAGTTGGCGTGGGTAGGGATCCGGAGTCCCCAACTTGTTGGGGGTGCCACGCCGTGACCCTGCGAAATCCCAAAGAGCCACTATACCTTACGGGGAGACTACCCCCGTTCCAATAGTCTATTAATGACCTCATCTGATGGTTGCATATGAGGTGGTTTCAGATGGGCTAACTCGGCCCCAGCCGCCTCCCTATCCTCTATGTAGCGTTGAAATGCACCTGGCCGAAGAAGAGTCACCCGAAGAGGTGTTAATCCTAGCATTTCCTCCATTTCTCTATAGGAAGGATCAGCGTCTTTTAAACTTTGATGCAGGGCGTTTTTAACCTCTTCTGGTGTCCAACGATCCTCATCCAGCAACTCAATACATAGGTGTAATATAGGCTGTTGCTCTCTAACTTCTTTTCTCGCTGTCCATTCTTTGCAACCTACCCCTGAGTTTTCTATCGCCTGCCAAATGATCGCCTCGGTCAGCCGACTAAAGCCAGCCAAGTCGATGATGTCGTCGGCCCTTGCCCAAAATATTACTTGGGGAATGTCTATATCGAGATTGTCGTTACGCAGGGCGGTTATTTTGATCATATCTCCGATTCTATATCTAACATAAACACCTCCTTTGAAGTTAGTGACGACTAACTCGTACTTTTCACCCGCTTCAACTTCGTTTAGAAGAACGGTGCGCGGTTGATAGCTGGGATTCCGCTTGAATTTGAAATGTTCCTCTTCTGGGATGAACTCCAAGAAGCCAGTACTGGGAACAAAAGTCATTCCCTCGTAGTCCCAGGTCTGCGCGGCAATAAAATTGATTTCCGTCCCTCCATACATCTCTATGGGCTCTTTCCCCCAATAATACTTTATCTTGTCTCTGTAAATCGCCGTATCTGTGCCCCCGCTGATGATTCCCTTCACATTCCATAAATCAGCGGGAATCATGGGCCTCTTGGCTAATTTACTTTTGAGAAGTCCTCTCATTAACCTAAAGAGCGATCTGGGGTGGAGTAAGATGGGAGAGACTTCCATCTTGCCTGATGCTTGAGCAAATTGGTCGCCCATCCTCACTAAAACGCTGCTTATCCCAAAGAAGACATCTAACCCTTCCCTGAACGATAATTCGAATCCTTTCGCTATTCTCTCTTGAAAGGACATCTGCTCTGCCTCCTCTACCGAAGGCAGAAACTTGAAAGGAAATTCCCACAGCAGGCCATAGGGTAACATCCCTGAGATATAAGGCGGTGGGGCCATGCCATAAAGGAATGTATCGTTTTCTTCGAGAGCAAAGTCGCCTTTCCCATGGCAGGTGGCAAAGATCACACTGGCAAACGCGAGCTCTGTCCCTGCTTGGAGCATCCTCTTTGGATAGGGCGCCCACTTAAATAGGCCGACTCCAGATCTGCCTGAGGTACGGATCCAAAAATCAGGCTTTTCCGGCAAAACATCTTCTCGCTTTTCGTCCAAATATGGGAGATAGTCCCCGTAGGTAGTTAGAGGAACACTCTCACGAAACTCCTCCACACTGGTTGGCACTTTGTCCACCAGGAGCTTGCGGCCCAGTTCACACTTGCTGAGAAGATCGATCTGCTCCATCAACAGGCGCTTCTGGATATCCATAAACTCCTCCAGGCTGAGATCGAGGAAGCCACAGTATTTCCTCCAAATCTCATCCCTTCGCCCCTGCTTCAGTAATTCTGCTGCCGTTGCCATTTTACTTGCCTCCTTGAATTTTTGTTTGTCTTGGCAATCCAAGACCGTTCGAGTTTAATAATAAGCTTCAGATTCTCCCCGCCACTGCCCTTATGGTCAGGGCACAAGGATACCAGCGACGACGAGCAGGAGATTCGGTTATCTCGATCTGCGTAAAACCGAATTCCGAGAGGGCGGTGCGCCATTCATCCGTCGTACGCACATTCGGGAAGGCTTCCTCCTCTGCCTGGGCCCGAGCACTCCGGCGGGTCAGTCCATAACGGGCCAGGAGAATTTTCAACAATGCAATCCCCCAGAACGACCGCCAGAAAGGAGACGCACCCACATCGGCCATGATGAGACTGCCCCCTGTCTTCAGCACTCGTCTCATTTCAGACAACATTTGGGGCACATCCATGTGGTGCGTACCAAGCCCACAGATGACCACATCGAAGACGCCTTCGACGAAGGGCATGTCCATGGCCGAAGCGCAAACCAGGTTGATGCGCGAGGACGAACCGGTTGCCTCAACGTTCTTTCGCCCATACTTAAGCATGGCCGGCGTTATGTCCAGCCCTACGACCCGGCCTCTGTCTCCCACTTTGCCCACTAGATTCAAGGGAATGAGCGCCGTCCCGGTGGCCACGTCGAGGACGACATCCCCCTCGTTGACGGACGCTACCTCAATTAACCGCTCAA
>CAYPYL010000165.1:0-3231 GCA_964414605.1 uncultured Dehalococcoidaceae bacterium | reverse complement strand
TTCTCAAGCCGACGACATGTCCCAGGTGAATATCGGGCGCGCTGGGGTCGAGTCCCTCTTTCAGGCGCAACTTCTTACCGGACTTCAGCAGCTTGACCATCTCTTCTTCGATGATAATCTCGGCTACCGCCCTCCGGAGCAGGTGGTTCAATTCTTTCTCGCTTAAAGATTTGCCTGCGTTTCCCATAATTAATTCAAGCCTGCCGATTCAAGTATCGTCCTGCCGTGCTTAATATCCTCGGCGACCTGCTTCTTAAGCTCTTCCGCGCTGGCGAACTTCTTCTCGTTGCGCAGTTTGGCAACGAAGTCCACCGATAGTTCATGGCCGTAGAGGTCGCCTCTGTAGTCGAGCAGGTAAGATTCGATGGTGCGCTCGGTGCCGCCGAACGTAGGGTCCTTGCCGACGTTCGTCATCGCTTGATATATCTCGCCGTTGATATGTGCCAGGCCGGCGTAAACTCCATCGGGAGGCAGGGCCTGCCCGGAGTTAACGCCCAGGTTCGCGGTGGGAAACCCCAGGCCTTCTCCTCTCCCGGCTCCGGTTACCACCTTTCCATGCAGGCTGAAGTAACGACCGGTCAGCCGGTACACCTTCTCCATATCACCCTCGGCCATGGCTTTCCTGATGGAAGTACTGCTGACCACCTCCCCGTTGATTTCCAGCGGCGGCACCACCGTAACCGCAAAGCCCATCTCATCGCCGAGACGCTTGAGAGCGGCGGCATCGCCTTCTCTGCTCTTTCCGAGGGCGAAATCGGAGCCGATTACTATCCCGCGCATCTTGAGGTATTTTACCAGCAGACCGATAAAGCTGCGGAAATCCAGCCGGGACAGCTCACTGGTGAACGATAAAAGCACGATGGTATCGATGCCCTCGTCCCGGAGGAGCCTTGCCCTCGTCTTAATATCGGTCAGAAAGGGTAGCTTCGTTTTTGAATTGAACAGGTCCTCGGGGTGCTGGCGAAACGTCACTATGCCGGAAAGCATGCCCTTCCGGCCTGCCTGTTTTAGCAACTCTGAAATCAGCTGCTTATGCCCCAGATGCACGCCATCGAACACACCGACGGTGATAACTGTCTCTCTTTCAGATGCATATTTCGCTAACTCTTCTTCGACCAGCATGGCTTCTCCCCCAGTTAAAACCATTCCGATTTATCTCTATTATACTATAAAATCCTGACCCAGCGCCAAACGTGAATATAGCTGATTTATCAAAGAAATTACAGGAATAATCGAACGTGGCCGGTCTGGATTATGCGAAACGATAACAGACCAGCCCGGCCGGCGTCTTGGGGTAGAAATAGGTGGACTTCCGGGGCATACGGTCGCCGCTATCGGCGATGGCCTTGATGACCGAGGGTTTTACCGGATTGACGATTACCGTCAGCTGGTACTCCTGCTCCGCCACCCGCTTGACCGCCTCGACGATGTCATCGGTATAGTCGAGGAACGCCCCGATTTTATCGTGGGTCAGTCCCAGAAGTTCCTCCAGTATCACATGGTCGACGATACTCACATCCAGTTTATGATAAATATCAGAGTGGAAATACGGAATCATGGGACTTATCTTACTGAAATCGCGCAGCGTCAGCAGCACGAGACTCTCTCGGTCAAGACCGTAAAGCACCAGCTTAACCTCGTCCTCTTTTTCCGGCAGAAGCCCGTTGACCTGCGATAGTACATCGGCTTTGTTTAACGGCATTTCCTCAACGGTGAAACATGTCTTCAAACCCGACATCAGACCTTCCAGCGCCGATGCCGGCAATCCCCTGACCAGTCGGTGCGCCGGCAGGATAACGAGGCCGGGGTCGCTGAAGTCCACCAGCGCCATCATGACGAAATCGTACGGCTCTTCCTCCGTCCCGGTCGAAGAAGTACTTCTCTTCTCCCGCCGGTAGGTCAGGGCGCTTTCATAGCGGTGGTGACCGTCGGCGATATAGAGCGGCTGTGCGTCCAGGCATTTGCGTATCCGCCCGATTACGTTCTTATCCACAACAGGCCATAACTTATGGCTCTCATTATCGTCGATATTAGCTTCCAATAAAGGTTTATCGGAGGTCCACCCATCCAGCAACGAGGATATTACTCCTTCATTATCCTGATAGAGGGCCATGATGGGGCTTGTATCGGCCTGGAGCGCCCATAAAAGCTGTAACCGGTCGCTCTTAGGTTGAGATAAGGTGCCTTCGTGCGGGCGGACAATCGCCTTATCCCACTCCTCCAATTTTACCCGACAGCAAATGCTGCGACGGCGGAACGCTACTCCCTGATGCGTGAAAAGGTGGTCGGCTACATAGATGGACGGCTCTTTATCAACCTCAAGGATACCCTGTCCCAGCCATTTTTCAAGCGAGGCCGCGGCTCGTGTATACCTGTTATCCGTACCTTTATCGGAGGGAAGCTCACGACCGTATTCAATTCTCACGAAATTACAATCGCTACGCTGATAAAGTTCCTGTTGTATCTGGGGGGTGATAACATCGTAGGGAGGGCAGAGTACTTTAGCCAGGTCTTTTACCTGCGATAAATTGTAGTGTACCCCGTGAAAAGGACGAATATCTGCCAAGTTTGACTCCCTGACCGGTGTATTAAGAAGCCTTCTTAATGAGTTTAACGTATGCCGGTGAAACAGCGCAAGTGCCAGTCTCGCAGGTCAGGTACGGGGTTATGCAAAACGCATTCAATTCCGCTATACTTAATATAAACCGGATATCCGGAGGTCGCTTTGATAGTCAGGAAACTAACAGTCGGGCCCTACGCCAGCAACTGCTATATCGTAGGGTCGGAACCGACCAGGGAAGGCATGATAATCGACCCCGGCGCACAAGCCGAGGACATACTGCGGGCTGTCGAGAAGCTGGGACTGAAGATAAAGCTAATCGTCTTGACCCATCGCCATCCAGACCATGTAGGCGCGGCGGCACAGGTCAAGGAAGCCACCGGCGCCGGGATGGCGGCCCACGCCGAATGCGCCCGTTACCTCCCACAGTCGCCGAGCTACGTTTACGAAGAGTCTTTCGAGGGCGCTCCGAAGGCAGACAGGATTCTCAAGGAAGGCGACGTCATCAATATCGGCGACCTGCATTTCACCGTCCTGCATACCCCCGGACACACCCCCTGCGGCATCAGCATCTACGGGGAAGGGCACGTTTTTACCGGGGACACCCTTTTCAACTACGGAATCGGCCGGTACGACTTGATAGATAGCGATGGCGACGCCCTTATCCGCGG
>CAYPYL010000164.1:0-3269 GCA_964414605.1 uncultured Dehalococcoidaceae bacterium | reverse complement strand
CTTGATTTCACCCATAGTCTCGGCTATACTCAAAAGCAGGGAGTAGTGCCGTGCCGGAGGTGGCTTTCATGAAACGAATATTATATACGGTTATCTGTCTTTTACTGATAACTATCGTTCTCGTTATGACCGGCTGCGATAGCTTCTCGCCGCCCGCACGCACAAGCACCGGCGAGGCCGCTTCCGGCCAGAATACCGGCATCTGGGTGACCGGCACTGGCGAGGTGATCGTCACTCCGGATATCGCCATCCTCCAGGTGGGCGTGGAGTCGCAGGAGACCACGGTTGCCGGGGCCATGGAAAAAGCGTCCGCAGCCATGGCCAGCGTGGGGTCGGCGCTTGCCGAACGTGGCATAGAAAGCGAGGATATCCAGACTCATTATTTCAATATCCAGCAGCGGACAAGATGGGACAACCTTAAAGACGAGGAGATCATTACCGGCTATAGAGTGGCCAATAAAATGACCATCAAGATAAGGGTTCTTCCCTTTGAAAGCTACACCCTCGACTACAAGGCAAGTAATATTATCGACGCCGCGGTTAAAGCCGGGGGCGACCTTATCAGAATAGACCGTTTCAATTTCTCCGTGGAAGACCCCACCGTTTATTATGACGAAGCCAGAGAAAAGGCTACCGAAGACGCTAAAGCCAAGGCCGAGAAGCTGGCGAAACAGACCGGGGTAAAGCTGGGCGAACCCACCTTTATCTCGGAAAGCGCCTACGTGGCTTCTCCCTACGGCAGTATGACCTACGGACTGTCCAGCGCACCGGTTCCGGCGCCGGTAGTGATTGAAAGCGTACCGCCGACCAGCGCCGGCGAGATGGATATCACCCTGACCGTGCAGATAGCCTACGGCATAAAATAACGTATAATATAGGATATACCACCCGGTTTTCATTTTAAGAACTGAAGGAGGGAAAGAACTATGGCGATTATCGATTTCGGTGGAGTAAAAGAGGAAGTCGTCACACGGGAAGAGTTCCCCATGAAGAAAGCCCGCGAGGTACTTAAAGATGAGACTATTGCCATCATCGGCTACGGGGTACAGGGGCCCGGGCAATCGTTAAATATGAAGGATAACGGCTTCAACGTCATCATCGGTCAGTCCAAGGATTTCATGGAGGACTGGAACCGGGCCGTAAACGACGGATGGAAGCCCGGCAAAGACCTCTTCGAGATAGAAGAAGCCGTGAAACGCGGCACGGTCATCGAGATGCTGGTGGCGGACGCCGCCCACAAGCAGATATGGCCGGTCGTCAAGAAGAACCTCAACCCGGGTGACGCCCTGTTCTTTTCGCACGGTTTTTCGATTGTCTATAAAGACCAGACGGAAATCATACCGCCGGAGAACGTCGACGTGATTATGGTGGCCCCCAAGGGTTCGGGGACATCGCTGCGCCGCAACTTCCTCTCCGGGGCGGGAATCAATTCCAGTTTTGCCGTCCACCAGGACGCCACCGGCAGGGCCAGGGAACGCTGCATCGCCCTGGGGATTGCCCTGGGCTCCGGCTATCTCTTCCCAACCACCTTCGAGAACGAAGTCTACAGCGACCTCGTCGGGGAGCGGGGCGTGCTGATGGGAGCGCTGGCGGGCATCATGGAGGCCCAGTACGATACCCTGCGCGAGCACGGGCACACACCCAGCGAAGCCTTCAACGAGACGGTGGAGGAACTTACCGAAAGCCTCATAAAGCTCGTGGCGGAAAACGGCATGGACTGGATGTACGCCAACTGCTCGGCGACCGCCCAGCGGGGCGCCCTGGACTGGAAGCCGAAGTTCAAGGAAGCGGTGATGCCGGTCTTTAAGGAACTCTACGAGAGGGTAGCCTCCGGTGCCGAGACGGCACGGGTTATCTCCGCCTGCGGCGGGCCGGACTACAAACAGCTGCTGGGCAAAGAACTGGGGGTCATGGGCAACTCCGAGATGTGGCTGGCCGGTAAGGCCACCCGCTCCCTGCGCCCCAAGGAACGTGCCAAGAAAGACGCCGGTACGGCCGCGGGTACGGGTGGCAGGCAAAGCAACTAGTCTATCGGTTCTGTATCGCAAGTGTCATTGCGAGCGAAGCGAAGCAATCCCACATCGCTGTAAATAGAGATTGCTTCGGGCTCTGCCCTCGCAATGACGGTGATTATATTGCACTTACCTTATGACAAGTGTTAGAATAGCAGTAAGCAAAGGTGTGTTCTATCAAGGGGTAAGGCGTGTTTACCGGTATCATTGAAGAAGCAGGCAGTGTTGTTTCCGTAGCGGTGGGAAAGCTGGTCATTGCCGCCGGCAAAGTCCTCGATGGGATACAGTCCGGCGGGAGTATCGCCGTGAACGGCATTTGCCTGACGGTGACCGACTTCGATGATACGACCTTTACCGTGGACGTCATGCCGGAAACCATCAGGCGTACCAATCTGGAAAGACTGCACCCCGGGGAAAGGGTCAACCTGGAACGACCGGTGGGACTGGGCGGCGAAATAGGCGGACACCTGGTGCAGGGACATATCGACGGAACCGGCAGGGTGGCCTCGATTACCAGAGAAGGCGAGGCGGTACTGATACGCTTCGAGACGCCCCCCGAGTTGATACGCTATATCGTGGAGAAAGGCTTCATCGCCGTGGACGGCACGAGCCTGACGGTAGTCGATAAAGACGCCACCTCGTTCTCGGTGTCGATTGTCGGCTACACCCGCGAGCACACCATACTGGCCGACAGGAAGACCGGAGATACGGTCAACCTGGAAACGGATATCATCGGCAAGTATGTGGCGGAGTTTATGAAGTCGCAGGACCGCGGCATCACCGCAGAATTTTTGCAGGAGCACGGATTTACCGTAAACTAAACGCTCCTGACAGGTTAGGAGAAGCATAAAATGGGACTGGCAACAATTCCGGAAGCATTAGAAGATATTAAGTCCGGCAGGTTCGTCATCGTGGTGGACGACGAGGACCGGGAGAACGAAGGCGACCTTGTTATAGCCGCCGAGCATGTAACCCCGGAAGCCATCAACTTCATGGCTGTGCACGGTCGCGGCCTCATCTGCATGCCTGTCACCGGGGAACGGCTGGACGAGCTCAAAATACCCATGATGGTCAGCAACAATACCTCGAACTTCGGCACCGCCTTCACGGTATCGGTCGAAGCCAAACACGGCACAAGCACCGGCATATCGGCGGCGGACAGGGCGCAAACCGTAAAGGTTATTATCGACCCCCAGACCAGGCCCGAGGACCTGGTTATGCCGGGGCACATGTTCCCCCTGCGCGCCAGGGACGGCG
>CAYPYL010000163.1:0-3275 GCA_964414605.1 uncultured Dehalococcoidaceae bacterium | reverse complement strand
GCCGTTCGTCAAGAACTTCGGCATTACCGAGCCGGGCAATCCCCTGCTGGCCGTCTTCCAGATATATACCGGTGAGGCTTACTTCTGGGCGTTTTCCGATAGCATGAAAGAAGCGGATATACCCAAGGTAAAGTTTGGCTAATAACAAACCTGTTCAAAAGGGGGAGTTAACATGGCCGAAGGCAAGTACGGAAAATACTTTGTTAAGAACCCGATAACGGAGGGCAAGTTCGGCCCCAGACTGGTCTTTTTCAGCCGCCAGCATAAAGAGGTAGGTGAGAAAGACTTTTCTGTGCTCTGGAACTGCATCACGGAGCCGTTTCTCATGGTCAATGAACCCCATTCCCACGATTTTGACCAGTTCCTGCATTTTTATGGGGGGAACTCGCGGGATATTACCGAATTTGACGCCGTTATCGAGATGTCGCTGGGGGAGGAAGGCGAGAAACACATCATCACCGAGCCCACCGTTCTTTACATCCCCGGGGGTATGATTCACTGTCCGCTGAACTTTAAAGTTATTAATAAACCGGTAATATTCATGAACGTGGCGTTGACGCCGGAGTATGTTAAGGGGCCTCCCGCGTCGCCCCCGCCGAAACCCTAGCGTGACGAAATGCTCTTGAATGCTAGAAATTGGATATAATGGACAACGCTTTCGGAATCATATATAATCTTCAAATGACAATGGTCGTTACAGACTTAGTCACATAGAGCAGGAGTCGCTATCCCCTGCTCTATTTTTATTAATATTCAAAATAAGCCGGGCGGGCCGTGTTTTTATGAAGCAGACCGGCCGCGCCCGGAAAAAGAAACTAATATAGTGTTTGAGCTGTTTCTGCTCCGCTAGAAAGGGAGGAAAATGCTACCAGGAATATTTTGGATTGTACCCGCGGCAGGAGTGATAACCATCATCTTCGCCATATTGCTTACCAGGAATGTTCTCAAGCGTCCCACGGGGACGCCCAAGATGAAAGAAATCGGCGATATCATTTTCCAGGCTGCCTGGGCGTTTCTCAAGCGCCAGTACACCACCATCTCCATCTACTCGGTGGTAATCGCCGTCATTATCGGCGTTCTGGTGGGAGTGCTGGGAGGCACCGAGGTGGAGGGGCTTAGCGAGTTGGATATCGGCTGGCGCACGGCGGTCTCCTTCCTCGTGGGGGCTTTCTGCTCCGGCCTGGCCGGCTTTATCGGCATGTACATCGCCGTGAAATCCAACGTGCGCTGTGCCGCCGCCGCCCAGCAGAGTCTCACGCAGGCCGTGAATGTTGCCCTGCGCGGCGGCGCCGTATCCGGATTTCTCATCACCGCTTTGAGTCTTATAGGTGTTACTGTTATCTTCTTCGCTTACGGCGGTCAAAACAACCCGCAGATTGCCCCGCATCTTATCGTCGGTTTCGGCTTCGGGGCAAGCTTCGTGGCGCTGTTCGCCCAGCTTGGAGGCGGCATCTATACCAAGGCGGCCGATGTCGGCGCCGACCTTGTCGGTAAGGTCGAGTCCGGCATCCCGGAGGACGACCCGCGTAATCCCGCCGTAATCGCCGACCTCGTCGGCGATAATGTCGGCGACTGCGCCGGACGCGGCGCCGACCTTTTCGAGTCGACCGCAGCCGAGAACATCGGCGCGATGATACTAGGAATCGCCGCGTATCTGGCTACGGATAATATAGCCTGGATACTGTTCCCGCTCTGCGTGCGCGGTTTCGGCATGATTGCCAGCATGATAGGCTTGCTTTGCGTGAGGGCTAAGGAAAGCGAGAACGCCATGAACGCCCTCAACCGGGGCTATTTCGTATCAATCGGCCTTTCGGTAATCGGCCTCGCCGTTACGGTATATTTTATGCTGGATAACTGGTGGCTCTTCGGGGCCGGCATGGTCGGCATCGTCGCCAGTGTCGTCATCGTATTCATCACCCAGTACTATACCGAGGCGCGTTACAAGCCGGTGCAGGAAATAGCTGAAGCCTCCAAGACCGGCCCTGCCACCAATATCATCATGGGGATGTCCGTTGGCTTCTCCACTACTTTCGCCACCGCGCTCGTTATCGGCATCGCCCTCCTGCTCGCTTACTGGATGGGTAATGAGAGCGGTGTTATCGGAGCCGGTGCCTTCGGTACGGCCGTAGCCACCATGGGCATGCTGATGACCTGCCCTTACGTCCTTTCCATGGATACTTTCGGTCCCATCACCGATAACGCCAACGGCATCAATGAAATGGCCGGCGCCGGCCCGGAAATACGCCGGATAACCGACCGCCTGGATGCCGTCGGCAATACCACCAAGGCTCTGACCAAGGGCTATGCCATGGTCTCCGCCGGACTGGCGGCCTTCCTGCTCTTCCAGGCTTACCTGGATAGAGTCTCCTTCATCAAGTTCGGGGAAAGCGGACTGTATACTGTCGTTGATATCGCCCGTATCGAGGTCTTCGTCGGGGCGCTGCTTGCCGTTATGATTGTCTACCTCTTCAGCGCCTGGGCCATCAAGGCCGTGGGCAAGACCGCCTCCAAGATTATCGAGGAGGTACGCCGGCAGTTTAAAGCCGACCCCGGCATTCTGGAGGGAACATCCAAGCCCGATTATGCCCGTGCGGTGGATATCACCACCCGCGCCGGCTTGAGGGAAATGATAGCTCCCGGTCTGCTCCCGGTACTCGGCCCGATAGTCATCGGGGTTATCTTCCGCTACCTGCCGGGGGGCTATGATGCGGCTATGGTCGTGGCGGCGGTCCTCATGGTGGGTACCATCGGCGGTATCATGATGGCGTCCTTTATGAACAACGGCGGCGGCGCCTGGGATAACGCCAAGAAGATGATTGAAGACGGTCAGTTGAAAGACGAGAAAGGCGAAGTCCTGGGTAAGGGGACTCCCGCCCACGCGGCGGCGGTCGTCGGTGATACTATCGGCGACCCGCTCAAAGATACCGCGGGGCCGTCGTTACACGTGCTGGTGAAACTCCTGGCCACCATCACGCTGGTTATGTGCCCGCTATTCATCTAGGGATAAAATCAGTCTGAAAAATATAAGGGGCATGACTAATAAAGGTCATGCCCCTTTTTGGTGGTCATTGCGAGCGATAGCGAAGAAATCTCTACATTGACGGCAGGTTGTTATCTCAAGAAGGGATTTGCCCGTATCTCCGTGGCTATGGTTGAGTCCGGGCCGTGGCCGGGATGGACGATGGTCTCCGGCGGGAGAGTCAGCAGCTTTGTTTTTATGCCGCGGATAAGGGCGTCGCCATCGCTATCTATCAAGTCGTACCGGCCGATTCCGT
>CAYPYL010000162.1:0-3303 GCA_964414605.1 uncultured Dehalococcoidaceae bacterium | reverse complement strand
CCTCGAGGGCGGGTAGGCTCAAACCTGATTCCTGCTGGATATCGCGCACGGTATATGCCGCCTGGATAAGTTCTTGTGCATCATCCTGAGTTTTGATGGAATGAAGTAGCAACGGCCAACGCTCCATATCAGCTGGATCCAGGCCTAGTTCGTAAATCCGTTTCAGGACAGCGATACCTAGGGATGACTGCCCGGCAGGCATTTTCAACTTGGCAAGGTCTACCGCTAGCTCCCGTAAAGTTTCAATTTGGTCGGCGACATCGGCGGCCTCTGGGAAGTTCCCCGCTTTAAGTTCGTTGATAATATTTCCCACTGAACCCTTGCTGATGCCGGTCTTGGCGACTATTTGGTCAAATGAAAGACCGGAGAAGTACAAATAAACCACCTGCAATTTCTTTTTCAAGGTTAACTGTTCCATGGTAGACCTCCTTTTAGCTACGATTTACGGAAAATAGATGGGTGTCATTTGAACAATTTATGTTCGATATGGTCAACATTTGGGGGCCATTTGAACACCGTGTGGCCGTAACTTGACTGAGATTTGAACAAGTCATGACTTAATTTTGGATAACTCCTTATTTATCCGAAGACTTGATTTTCGTCGGGTTTCCTGATATCCGGACAAATCCATTGGTTGTTTTAAAGTTTAAAGGCAGTTAAAATTTAATTTATGCTACCTTCTATTGACACAGCTCCACAGCGATTATTATATAACATGAAAGATAATATTACAAGATAATATTGACATATATACTAGAATCCTCTATAATTTTGGTGGGCGCTAAACTAACGCATTCCAAGGAGGAGGTACATATGGACCCCAGGCAAAAAGAGAAACTGGAAAGGTATATGCGCAACTCCGAGCGATTTATGTGGGGAGTCATTCCTGGGAAAAAGCGGGCAGTTTTCACGCAGTTGCAAACCCTACTGAAGGAGCTTGGGCAGGATAGCGCTACAGTCCCGGAGCACCAGAAGGCTACTTACTCAATGGTTACCGAAAACTTGCTTGCAAAGTTGGGAATCGAGAGGGTTGTCACGGAAATCGTCGCGGGAGAGGTAAAACGTCAATTTGAACACCGGCCCGGTGCTATGGACTTCCTGCGGGCCCACTGGTTAACCGGTACCCTGCCGAGGTGGCAGACCCTGCAGAGCCTTCGCGCGCCCAGGAGAGTAAAACAGAGGCTTCTTGACGCCGTGGAACCGAAAAAAGACACCAGGGAAATTTATCGGCAGACCTCGGACATTCTCGACGCATTCGTTGAGGTCAACACCCAGTACAACTATGTTCACGGATGGACGGTGTTTGCCGGACTATGGTTTGAGGAAATAGAGCCGCTATTGAAAGAGGGAGTCGGGGAACACACCGCCTGAGGCGTAATGCTATATCGCAATCACTGGCTGCCCAATGAGCAGAAGTGGGAAACAAGACACTGGGGGTAGGGATTGGAAATGAGAAAAGCCAAAGGAAACGCTGAGAAAGCTACAAAGAATACGACACTGCAGATGATCGGTCTGACCAGAAGCAGCAGCCAGGAGGTGGCGGACGGCTATGGTCCGTCCATACAGAAGAGCGAACTTATAGCTGATGCCAAGAGCCATGGATATCTAGTAGATTCTATCCGCGACATTGTTGAACCGGCTACCATCGAGTTGGAGGAGAGAGACTTGTTTAACGGGGTAATGGCTGAAGCGGTAAAACTCAAGAAGGAGAACAGGTGTGACGGCCTCTGCTTCTCCCGCTGTGATAGATTGAGCCGGCGTTTTGACGCTGCCCTGCAGATCGCACTCGACTGTAAGAAGAACGGCCTCACCCTCCGCTTCGTCCGCGAGAACCAGTGGCTCAGGCCGGACGATGAGCCGCTGCAGTTCGTCCTCTTTGTACTGCAAGCTTTCGGCGTGCACACTCAGACAGGTATTTCCATGACCAACCTGAGTGCCGGCCGCCGCCGCGCGGCGGCGGCCGGTAAGCTTCCCGCCGGCATCGGTCGTGGCATGCTCGGTTACACCCTTTCCAATAAGAAATTCACGACAGACTCGTTCATAAATGTTGTCGATGAAATACTTGGCAAGGCCCTGCGGAAAGAAAGCATCAATCAGATAACCAGGGGGTTACAGGCGAGAGAGGTAAGGACGCCCATGGGTAGGATAATAACACGCGCCACGGTGGCCAATGTACTGCGTCATGCCCGGCGCTATGCTGGTATATGGGACTGGGGTGGCTACGAACTCAGGGGCCTAATTCCTGCCCGGATAACCGAACATCAAGCCGAGCGCATTTTGGATAATCTCAAAATGAACCGAGAAAAGAGCTACGGCTTTGGAAAGAGGAAATGGCTGACCTCAAGGGTCATTTGTGGGAAGTGTGGACACAAATATAATCTCAGGGAGAAGAATGGCTGCTCTTGCCTTCGATCCGACCCTTTATCGGCTCAGCCGCCGTGTTCCAATGTGATGATTCCGTGGCCTAGACTCAGCCAGACTGTGTGGGATCTCTTTGTAGAGTGTTTGACTAGCTTCGAAGCCCTCGAGATAACCGTAAGAGACAAGCGGCGGAAATGGAATGTTGAGAGAAAGAAGATCGAGCAACAGGTAAAAGCTCTGGATGAACAGATAAATCGCCTGCATAAGAAAAGGCGGCAGTACTCCTGGCAGCAGGCTGAAGGTATAATAAGCCAGGATGAACTGCGGACAGCGTACCGGCGAATACAGTCGGAAGAAAGGATAATCAGAGAGCAGTTGGACAGGCTGGAGGAATTTAAACGGGAGCCAGCACCGCCGAGCGTAGCTGCGTTCAGGAAGCTGGCTGAATATTGGACGGGAGAAATAGCTGGTGAATTATATAAAGCCCCGGATGATGTTAAAGCGAGGTTTGCGGAGGTGTTTGAACTGAATGCGACCATCCATCCTGATGACTCTCAGAACGGTTATCATATCAATTTAACGGCCAACATCCCTCTGGAAATGGAGGGTGACAAGCTCAGCGGATATGATATGGTGTTTAGTCCTTCAGGAAGGGGGCTAGGGGGATAGATTGAAATCCTCGAAGAAAAGACAAAGGGGGATAGGTTCACCAATAAGACAGGGAGTGATGTATAACCATTTCATAATGTGTTAAAATAATAACAATTATAACATGTTTTTCCTTGACAAATAACGGTGATATGTTATAATAGTTAACAGCAATAAGCAGGAGATAAAAATGAACTCTACAGATGATATACTGGATAAGGTCGTACGGATGCAGGATGCCGGCGGCTACTCCGACCAGCAGATGGCTGACAAAATAGGGTGCAGTCGGCCGCT
>CAYPYL010000161.1:0-3303 GCA_964414605.1 uncultured Dehalococcoidaceae bacterium | reverse complement strand
AGCCAGTTGATGAACCGGTTGGAGATATCTATTTTGGCCTGCGGGTGCGTTTCCGGGTTGATGGCTATAGCCGCGTATACGTTGAGGAAAATGGGGTCCGCCTCCACCAGCGATACTATATCCAGTCCGGACTTGAGATTATAGGCCAGAAAAGTGGAGATATCCGCCATGACGTACGCCTGCATCTCGTTGGCCATCAGCAGCGTGGGCCCCATGCCCTTGCCGGCCTCTACATACCATTCACCTGAATTCCGTACTTCTTCGTAATCGTACCCGGCTTCCTTCCAGATTAACTTCTCCTTGGAGTGGGTGCCGGAATCATCACCCCTGGATACGAATTTTACATTGCCTTTCATACCTTCGTCATATAACTTCGCCATCGATTCCGCCGCGGTCAGACCCGTGATTCCAGCCGGGTCGTCAGCCGGTCCGGCGATGAGGAAGAAATTATAAGCAAAGTTCCTGCGGTTGATACCATAACCTTCCTCGATAAACACGTCTTCCCTGGCCCTGTCATGCACGATAATCGCATCCACATCACCCCTGCGTCCGTACTCGAGGGCGATGCCGGTGCCGGCATAGACGATATCCATTTCCACGTTAGCCAGCTTTTCGTATATCGGCTCCAGGTGGTACCAGAGACCCGTATCGTAAAGGCTGGTGGTAGTGGCTATCTTAAACCTCACCATGGGGTCGTGCAGGGGAAATCCCGATTCCGGCTTTTCCGCGGTACAACCGACTACCGCCGGAATCATACCAATCAGCAAAATCGTAATAAGCAATATCCCGGCGAATATGAATCCTGTTTTTGACCTTGAACTCATGGCACATACTCCTTTTTGCTAATAATATAGCATGTATTTGTTATAATTGCAATAGTACAAACACATTTATTAACAAAATCACGGCGACAAATATTTTGACGCCGTTCAGGCCCTGTGATACAATTGAGGTGAATTCATCTTCTTGAAAAAAGTCCCCGTAAATGTAATATCCTGCTATATGAGGAAGTAGCTACGCTTATGGAAATAAAAAAGGTCGGAGTAGTCGGCTGCGGGCAGATGGGCAGCGGTATCGCCCAGGTAAGCGCCCAGGCAGGATACGAAGTCACCGTGTCCGAGATAAATGACGAACTCCTGAAGAAGGGGCTGGCGGCTATAGCGTCCTCGCTGGACAGGAGCGTGAAGAAACAAAGGATAACCGCGCCGGACAGGAACGCCATCCTGGGACGGCTTAAAGGAACGACCGATACCGGCGACTTCCGCGAGTGCGACCTGGTAATCGAAGCCGCCGTGGAAAATCTGGAACTCAAGAAGAAGATATTCAGCGAGATAGACAGGGTCTGCCCGGAACGCACGATACTGGCTACCAATACCTCCTGCTTGTCCGTCTCGGATATGGCGGCAGCCACCGGCCGACCCGAAAAGGTGCTGGGGATGCATTTTTTTAATCCGGTACCGGTAATGACGCTGCTGGAGATAATCAGGACTCCCGCCACCGGCGAGCCGACCCTGGAGACCGCTAAAAAATTCGGGGAGTCCCTGGGCAAGACATACGTCGTCGTCGAGGACTCACCGGGCTTTATCGTCAACCGACTTATCACGCCGCAAATCATTAACGCCATACGCATGCTGGAGTCCGGCATTACCACCGCCAGAGATATCGATACCGCGATGTCGCTGGGGCTTAACTACCCGATGGGCCCGCTTGCCTTGGCCGACCTTATCGGCCTGGATACGTTTCTCTTTATCGCCGACGGCATTTACGATAAACTCCATGACGAGAGTTACGCGGCGCCGGCGCTGCTGAAAGACATGGTCGCCGCCGGACAGCTCGGAAGAAAAACGGGTAAGGGATTCTTCGAGTACAAGCGATAATCGTACACTCTATCCTGCCCTATTCCGGCAGGGAGATAGCTATATTCAACACTGATTATTTTATCCGTAGCCAACAAGGAGAATAACGATGAGTATAGAAGGGAAAGTAGCACTGGTCACGGGGGGTTCCGGCGGATTGGGAAGCGTGCACTGCCTCTCCCTTGCCCGGGCAGGGTGCGACGTCGCCGTCGCCTACCACAGACACAGGGAGAAGGCGGAGGAGGTGGTCAGGGAAATCAAGTCTATGGGAAGAAAGGCGCATGCCGTGGCGATGGATGTCGCCAGTACGGAAGAGGTCGAAGCGGCCATCGGCAATATAGAAAAGGCGCTGGGGCCGGTGGACATACTCGTCAATAACGCTGCCTACGGCATCGTCCGGGCGGCAACCATCGCGAAAATGAAAGTACAGGACTGGGCCAGGGACTTGAGCGTGAACCTCACCGGTCCGTTCAATACCATTAAGTACTGCCTGCCGGGTATGCTGGCACGCGGCTGGGGCCGCATAATCAACATCTCTTCCATCGCCGGCACCATGGGCGGCGCCGGCCAGTGCAGCTATGCCACGACCAAGGCGGGACTCATCGGCCTGACCAAGACAGTCGCCCTGGAGGGGGCCCGCAAGGGCGTCACGGCCAATGCCATCGTCCTCGGGGTGTTCGACGGGGGCAGCTGGCACGAAGTAGGCCCGGAATTCCAGGAGCGCATCGTCAAGCGCATGGCCCTGCGCCGTACCGGCACCCCGCAGGAGCTTAGCAACGTGCTGGTCTTTCTGGCCTCCGAGGAGTCCAGCTATGTAACCGGCGAAGCCATCGAGGTCAGCGGCGGCGCCGGACTTTTTACTTTCTAGAATATAACCTGCTTTTTATAATAAACAGTCGAGACTCTAAAGCAACGAAAGGAGAGAATACATGAGTGAAGCTGTCATTGTTAGCGGTGTCAGAACTGCGATAGCAAATTACGGCGGTTCCCTGCAGGACGTACCGGCGTCCCGGCTGGGCAGTATCGTCATACAGGGGGCGCTCAAGAAGGCGGGCCTGAAACCGAAGGGCGACTCCAGCTACGCGCCGGACTCGCTTAAAGACGAAGGGCTCATCGAGCTGGAGAAAAAGTATTACAACTGGGACGATTCCCTCCGGGAAGTCCTGCTGGACGAAGTTATCATGGGGAACGTCGTCCAGGGGGGGCAGGGGCAAAATCCCGCCCGCCAGGCGGCCATTTACGCCGGCGTCCCCAAAGAAGTCAATGCATATACAGTTAATAAGATATGCGCCTCCGGCATGAAGGCGGTAGCTTTGGCGGCGCAGGCAATCAAAGCCGGCGAAGCCGAGGTTATCGTGGCCGGCGGTATCGAGAATATGAGCGCCGTCCCGTACTATGTCCCCAAGATGAGATGGGGAGCCAGGATGTTCAACGCCGAGATGGTCGA
>CAYPYL010000160.1:0-3335 GCA_964414605.1 uncultured Dehalococcoidaceae bacterium | reverse complement strand
GAAGGGGATTAGCGATTACGGGAGGCCCTGCCGCGGGAGGAAGACTGTCTGCCGCCGGCGCGCCGGTCGCCGCGGAAATCCGGGGCCATGATGTTGAAGGGAACGCTGTTCTCTTTATCGACCAGGCGGGAGCTGATAGCGGGGTCGACCCCCTGTAAAATCTGGTCGAAGGAATACTGGGTGGTGATAACCGTGGGCAGCCGGGAATTGTGGCGGTAATTGATAAGCTGATAGAGCTTTTCCCTCACCCAGGGCGTCATCGAATGCTCTCCGAAGTCGTCCAGCACCAGCAGGGGCGCCGACTTAACGCTTTCGAAAAATTCGTCGTAGGAGACCTTGCTCTCCGGTGAGAAAGCCGAGCGGAGGTGGTCGAGGAACTCCGGCACGACGATGAAAAGGGCCGGTTTGCCCGCCTCGTAGCGGTAATTGACGATGGCCGCCGCCAGGTGGGTCTTGCCGCAGCCGGTATCTCCCATAAAGACCAGCCAGCCTTCCGGATTTTTAGCAAATTCGAAAGCGATGCGATAAGCCTCGTCCATGTTGTCCTGCATCTCCGCGGAAAGATTATTGCGGCGCTTGAAATTGATGAAGGTCATATTTTTCTGGAGCTCGAACTCCGTTCCCCATCCGTACTCGGGAACGGGCTGCTTCTCCTCGAGAACGTAGATACGTGAAAAATCGGGGTCGGTCAGCCGGGTACGGAGCCGGTCGTCCATATCTTCCACCGGCTTGATGGCGACGATAACGGTCGGCAGGCCGGCGTTGAAGCGCGAGGTCAACAGCTGGTCCAGTTTCTCTTTCGCAAAGGGGGTGCCGGACTGGGCGCCGAGGTCGTCCAGAACAAGTAAAGACGTACTGCGAACCTGCTCGAAGAACTCGCTGTAGGGCACCTCGCTATCGGGCTCAAAAGTAGCGCGGAGCCGGTCGAGGAGGTCGGGGGCGGTGATATAGAAAGCCGGTTGGCCGTTAGCGATACACTCGTTGACGATAGCCGCCGCCAGGTGGGTCTTACCGCTGCCGCTGGCGCCGCTCAACACCAGCCAGCCGCGGGGTTCGGCGGCGAACTCTTTAGCGGCCCGGTAGGCACGGTCGAACTGCTCCTGGCTCTTTTTGCCGCCGCGGCGCCCTTTCGATTCCATACTCTCGAAGGTAAAGCGGGTCAGCGAGCCCAAGTTGCTGTACCGCTTGAGGCGTTCTTCACGGTCTTCCGCCTGCTCTTTTTTCGTGCAACGGCAGGGAACGACGCGGGAGTAGTCCGGCTCGCCGGAAGGCAGCCGTGGATGAACGATACCGGCGCCCCGGCAGACGGGACATTCGGAATCGACCGCCGCAGTTTCTTCAGCGGCGGACCATGTGTCCGTACTTTCCCTTGACGAACCTGTCCGGGTCTGTCTTTTTAGAATCTCGCTGATATGTTCCATCGGTCCTGCCTTCTACCGACCAGTTTAGTAAAATCTTGGCGATATACTTAATGCTGCGCTTGTTGTTCAGCGCGGCCTCCTTAATAGCATCCCTAATCCAGTCCGGGGGATAATGCTGCTCGGCGTCACGCAGCTCATCGGCAATCATGGGGGTAAGCATGCCGATGTTTTGCTCGTAAAGGGTAAAAATATCCGGCTTTTCCTCCGCCGCTGCATAGGCGCGCTCCTTAAATTCGAGTCCCTTGAGTTTTAACTCGCCGCTCTCTATTTTCGCCGCCGCCTGCCGCCCGGGCCCGTCGTTGAGGAAAAATATATCCTCGGAACGGCCGTCCTTCTCCACGGCAAGTCGAACCAGCGTACCGCGCTCGGCGGCAAGTTTCAGGGCTTTACGCAGGAGTGTTTCGGGAGCCCCCTTAATGCCTTTCAGGCTTTCCATCAGGGCGGCATCAGCCAGCAACTCGCCGTAGCTTACGTAGCGCGGAGCCCCCTTTTTACGATAGAGCGCCGCCATGACGTGAAGGGTCATTTTCAGCTCGGCTACATCGGATATATCCGGCAGCAGGCTGCTGAAAAAGACATTGGGGATGGAGGTAAACTCCATCCTGGCGGGGAACCCCTGAAAGTCCTTCATAGCATCGTCGGCTCCGCGCTGCCGAGGCTTTCAAACCTGGCAAGGTTATGGCGGAAACGCAACTTAATGCGGCCGGTAGGCCCGTTGCGGTGCTTGGCGATAATCACGTCGGCTTCCTCACGCGGATATTCACGGTCGGGGTGGACGGCAATCCATTCATCCTCGGTCTTGAAGTAATATTCATCGCGGTAGATGAAGATAACGACATCCGCGTCCTGCTCGATGCTGCCGCTTTCTCGGAGGTCGGAAAGTTGGGGCTCGTGGGAGGCGCGCCATTCCACGGCACGGCTCAACTGGGATACCGCCAGCACCGGGGCACCTATCTCACGCGCCAGCGCCTTGAGCGACCGCGAGATATAGCTGATTTCCTGTACGCGGTTTTCGCCCCGGATTCCCTCTCCCTGCATCAACTGGAGGTAATCTACGATAACCATATCGATACCGCGCTCGTAGTTGAGGCGGAGCGCCTTGCTGCGCATTTCCCCCATGCGGAGCATGGGGGTATCGTCGACATATATGGGGGCTTCCGAAAGGACGCCGGTGGCCTCCATGACCCGCCTTTCCTCATTCTCATCGGTATGCTGCCCGAAGCGAAGTCGGCGGGCGTTGACGCCGGACTCGCTGGACAGGAGACGCATCACCAGGGAATCGCGCGCCATCTCCACGCTGAACAGGGCGACACATGCCTTGTGGTCGACGGCGGCATTACGGGCGATATTTAGGGCCAGGCTGGTCTTTCCCATACTGGGACGGCCGGCGATAATAACAAGGTCGGCGCGCTGAAAGCCGCCGAGGAACTCGTCCAGCCCGGGGAAGCTGGAGAGGACGTAAGGCAGCTGCTCGGGCTTCTCCTCCCCCGCCGGCGGCGTCACCTCAAAGTATTTATCCAGCACCTGCCGGATATGGGTAAGGTCGCCGGTGCCCTGCCCGCGCCGCAGCTTGAACAGCACGCTTTCGGCCTTCGCCAGGCTATCCTCGACATCCGGCCCGGCCTCGTAGCCGATGGCAGAAATACGGTCGCCGGCAGTTATCATCTGCCTCATGATGGAAAGCCGGTAAACAATACGGGCGTAGTGCTCGATATCCAGGGAGGTGGGGCAGACGGAGATAAGATAGCTAAGGCGGGCGGCGCCCCCGCAGGCTTCCAGGCGTTCTTTACGGGAGAGCTCCTGCGACAGCGTTACCTGGTTGATGGCCTCGTCCCGCTTGAAAAGTTCCGTGCAGGCATCGTAAAGCCACTGGTTCTGCTCGAAATAGAAGTCCGCCGGCTGAAGAAAGTCGGC
>CAYPYL010000159.1:0-3351 GCA_964414605.1 uncultured Dehalococcoidaceae bacterium | reverse complement strand
TGAACCCCAGCTCGCTCTTGCTCCTCTGCGTGAACTTGAACGGCGTCACCCGCCGCCCGAGCTTCTTCCGCAGGAAAGATGCCACCGGCTCCCCCACTCCCGTAGCGTCCACGACCGCCCGGCGGCACCGCCACACCTTCGCGATGATGTCCGCCAGCCGCGCGTACAGCCCGCTGTGCTTTACTCCCGTCCACCGGTAATGCTCGACGATTCTCACGATGGGCTCCCCGGCGATTTCATCGACCGATGAATAATCGAGCTCGCCGATGGTTACCACGGTGGAGTCGTGCTTCGACCGACCGACTTCGCTTTCTTCCGCCTCCCCTGCAAGGTCGATTCCCGCCACGTACACCTTCCCCGGCTCTCCCCGCCGTTTCCTGGCGTGCTCCCCCTGTAATTGCGCCCGCTGCTGCTCGTCGAAGAGGCCTCCCCCGCCGCGTACCGGCAGCAGGCGGTACTGTGTCAGGAACAGAGGGTGGTTCTCCCCGAGCCGCTGCCGCTCGCTCTCCACGTAGGCGCGGTACTCCGGCAGGTGCTTCGCCACCTCCTCCCAGTCGTAGCGGAAGTGCCGCTTCACCCCGTCCCTGTGTTGAAGTTCCAGGTTCGTCTGCTTGACCTCCTCGAGCAGCGTGCTGTCGTCCCAGGTCGTTCCGTAAAGCACGGTAGTGGCATTTGTCGTCGAGCACATCGGGCGAAAGTCCTTGGTGTACTTTTCCTTGCTCACATCCTGGCTCTCGTCGATTTCCATGAGCAGGTGGGCGGTATTGCCGACCACGTTTGCATTTTCTTCAGCGGAGAGGAATATCGCCCGCGCTTCGCCCAGCCGGACGATGTAGCCGAGTTCGGATTTCCATATGTGTCCGAACCCGGCGTCGTTGAGCCTGTCCTTGAGTCGCCTCATCGAGATTACCGCCTGCGGTTTGAATGTCGGCGAGCACTTTATCAGGTTCTTGCTCTCTCCCATATTGAGGGTCAGGAGAAGCAGTTCCAGCTGCGCGGAAAGCTCGTTCTTGCCTCCCTGCCGCGCTATCTCCACCGAGAAGGTCAGCCCCTTCCCCTCGAATACGCTTTCCAGCACCGCCACCGCCACCTCCTGCTGGTACGGCCTCAACCTGTGCAATACATGTTCGTCCATATACTATAATTTATTCCTGATAATACTCGACCCCAGGGTTATCCCCAGCGGCAGCGCCACGTCTCTCAACACGTTCCCAATCGCCTCCCGCAGGCCCTTCCTCTGCTGCGCCGTAATCTGGTAGCGGGTGCGTATTAACCTCTCCAGGGCGTTGGTGGCCCTGACCAGCATACGAAGGTTTTTATCATCTCCGCCTGTTATGGCATTCTTTATCTCCATCCGCAGTAAGGCAATTTCTTCATCAATACCCTCAACCCCGAATGCTATCTCAAAATCGAGCCCCTCCGCCTCGTCAAGTACCCTTGAATAAAAACCCTGCTTGACGGAATCACCTTTTGGTGCGTTTCTTTTTCTCTTTGCTCTCTCGCCCATTCGGTTTAACCCCCTGGTTCAATACCCTGACGGTAGCCAGAATGATTGTGTGGGCCGCCAGGTCCCACCTCTGCTTTTTTACAGCTGTCTTTAATAGGCCCATAATTCCCCCTATCCGTAAAAGCCTACCGATGATATTAGCACTAATGTTCTATACTATCCACCCTTTAATGTCACCCGTCTCCCGTTTGGTTTGATATTATCTCGCCCCCGTTATAGAATAGGCATCGGAGATAAAAATGGCTGTTACCAGACAACTCTACCAGCTGCAGGAACTCGACCTCGAAATCGAGCAGGAAGAACAGTCCCTCGCCGAAAAAACCGGCCAAATAGGAGTCAGAGACATACTGGACGCCGCCAGTAGCCGCATCGAGTCCGAGCAAAAAAACCTGGACGAGCTTCGGCGCCAGCACCGCAACGCCGAAGCCGAGTTCGACGACCTGTTAAGCAAAATAGCCGCCACGGAAGAGCAGCTTTACAGCGGCAAGATAACCAACCCCAAGGAATTATCCAGCCTCCAGCACGAAGTAACCACGATGAGAACCCGCAGCGACGAACTGGAGAACAAAGCGCTGGAAATCATCGACCGGGTAGAGGCCGCCGAGGCGAGTCTTACTACCGCCAAAGATGATTATAAAAAGCTTGAAGTGGAATGGCAGAACGGGCAAAAACAACTTGCCGTGGAGATAGATAAGCTCAACGCCAGCCTCAATGACCTGAAAGAGAAACGCCACCAGCTGGCCGGACAAATCGACTCTACTGCTATCGATCTCTACGAAAGAATCAGGCAGCAGAAAAAGGATGCCGTAGCTAAAGTGGAACAGGGGATTTGCCGTGCCTGCCGCATATCTCTATCGGCCAGTGCCCTGCAGAGAGCCAGGAGCGGTCAGCCCGTGCAGTGCGGCACCTGCGGAAGAATCCTCTATATTTCTTGAAGGACAGATTGAACGTATCCAGAGTCATAATTAACGCCGACGGAGCCTCCCGGGGAAACCCCGGCCCGGCTGCTATCGGCGCCACTATCAAAGATGAAAAAGGCGGCGTAATAGAGAGTATCTCGCGGCATATCGGCATCACCACCAATAACCAAGCGGAATACCGCGCCATCATTGCCGCCCTTGATAGAGCTGTCACCCTGGGCGCAAAACAGGTAGTGCTAAAGTCGGACTCCGAACTGGTAGTCAAGCAAATCAACGGCCGCTACAAGATTAAAAATGCCGCCCTGCGGCCCCTCTACCAGCAAGTGGTCAAACTGGCCGGCAGCCTGGAAAGCTTGCAGGTATCTCATATCCCGCGAAACCGTAACTCCGAGGCGGACGCCCTGGCTAACAAGGCTCTGGATAATCTTCGTTAGACTCACCGGCGGGTGTCAGAGGCAGTCCGTGTTATTCTTTGTTGTCTTGTTTGATAAGCCAGGTACCTTCCGCACCATATATAGTGCTCGCGGCAGTACTGTTCCTTAAACTGCTCCGGTATTTCATACCCATCGTGAGTATTGTTGTAATAAGGGCACGTGGAAATCAGTTCACATTCTGACGATTTCATTCTCTATACCGCCGTGTTAATAATTCTCCCGGTGATTTCACTCTCAATATAGGATAAACAATGTTAATACCTCATAAAATCCCCGTTAAAAATCCGTTAAAATTTCTTGCCCGCCCTATCCGGAAGGTATTCGTCTATCGCCGGGTTCTGTTGACTAACCACTTACTCTCCACTACACTATAACCGGGTCAAGTAAACCGGGTGACCGCCCCTTCTATGGAAGGGGAGGAAAGTCCGAGCTCCACCGGGCAGGATGCTGGGTAACACCCAGGAGGGGCGACCCTACGGAAAGTGCCACA
>CAYPYL010000158.1:0-3355 GCA_964414605.1 uncultured Dehalococcoidaceae bacterium | reverse complement strand
CTGTCGGGGGGGAGGGGTTCGGTGTCCACTACGTCCAGGCCCGCCCCGGCTATCCATTTCTCGTCGAGGGCGCGGATGAGGGCTTTTTCATCGATGATGCCGCCCCGGGCGATGTTGATGATGAAAGCGGAGGGTTTCATGGCGCGCAGATCCTTTTCGCCGATGAGTCCCCTGGTCTCGGGGGTCAACGGCGTGGCGACCACCACGTAGTCGCTCTCCGCCATCAGTCTGGTTTGCTGCCCGACCGGCAGCAGGAGGTCGACGTACCTGCCACGCGTCGGTTTTTTTACCGACCGTCGGGTGGCGATGGTCCTCATGCCGAAGGCTTTGGCAAGTCTGGCTGTCTCACGCCCGATATTGCCCAGTCCCACGATGCCCACTGTCTTACCCCGCAGCACGGTAGGCATGAACCTTATCCATTCGCGGTTCTGCTTCATCCGGAAGCACTGCGGCGCCCCTTTGGCGAACATGAGCATGAACTGGAGGGCAAATTCCCCGATGGGGGTGGCATGGATGCCGCTGACCCCGGTCAGTATCACCGGGCTGTCCCAGATTCCTGTTTTGGCGAAGCGGTCCACGCCGGCGGACATTGTCTGGACCCATTTCAGTCCGGGCGCACGTTTCATGATGTCACGGGGCAGGATAAGACCGTAGATAACCTCTGTATCGGCCAGCATGGCGTCCAACTTGCTCTTAGCGGTAGCATCGCCCTGGTATTCGGCGAAAGCCAGTTCGGAGGTGTCCCTGACGTTGATACCGGGGCCGGCCAGGGCAATCCTCTGCATAGTTTCTTCATCGGCGTGCGGCATCGTCCTGTCGAAAGAAGGTGCCATGACCAGCACGTTGAGTTGCTTCATTAAGTAAGTCCTCCTTATTATCCTCGTTTGCCATCAGTCGGCTGGTAAGGATAGTATGATAATATTGTAACGTATGGCCGATAATCGTTACAATTATATATATAAAAGCGCTCGATTCTCTGCGAGTATGGAAGGGGGAAACACATGCGAAAAATTACCGATAACGTCTATGTCGAAAACCAGCTAAGCGTCTGCAATACCAGCGTCGTGGTGACGAAGGACGGCATGGTTTTCCCTGCCGGAAATGAAACGTACCCCCAAGCGGATTCGAACCGCTGCTGCCGGCGTGAAAGGCCGGTGTCCTAGGCCTCTAGACGATGGGGGCGCGTACCTGTTAAGTATAACAGAGAAACCACTGGCAAACAATATATCGTACAGGTCTGTTGTAGCTGGGTTAGCTTGCCTGTGAGGCGCTAATCGTGTACAATATTATATAGTGGATGAGTTTGCGAGGTGATATTCCATGCCCATTTATGAATACGAATGCAGCAAGTGCAGCCATCGCTTTGAGCTGAAACAGACCTTCGATGATGAACCCCGGGCGGAGTGCCCGCAGTGTAAAGAGATAGCCAAACGTGTCTTTCACCCTGCGCCCATTATTTTTAAGGGTAGCGGCTTCTACGTAACGGACCACCGGAAGAATCCGGCTCCTGAAACCACCAAAGGCGAAAAGGAAACCGGCAAGAGTAAAAGTGAAAGCGCTCCTTCAACGGGTAAGTAAAGCTTCCGTCAGCGTTGCCGATGAAGAGGTAGGCAGGATAGGAAAGGGACTGGTGGTGTTCCTCGGCGTGGCTGACGGGGACACGGAAAAAGATGCGCAGTATTTGCTCCAGAAAATTATCAACCTGCGCATTTTTACTGATGCCGCGGAAAAGTTCAACCTCTCCGCCCTGGATGTCGGCGGGGAGCTCCTGCTGGTGAGCCAGTTCACTCTCCTGGCAGATACCCGCAAGGGCCGCCGGCCCAGCTTTATCGAGGCCGCCCCGCCGGAGCAGGCGGAAGGGATGTTCGACTATTTTGTGGGGCTGGCCCGCGAGAGCGGGCTGAAGGTGGCCACCGGGCGTTTCCAGCAGTATATGCAGGTGGAAATTCACAACGACGGACCGGTAACGATCATGCTGGACAGCCGGGAGAAATTCGGTTAAGTTTAAGTAAAGGCGGTGCATTTTATGAGCAGCGACGAAAAGGAAAAGCTGAAAACTCTGCTGAAATACTGGATAGAACATAACCGGGAACACAGCGATGAGTTTAAGGAATGGGCGGAGAAGGCGGAAAAGATGGGGGAGGGGGAAGTAGGCGGGGAGATACTGAAGGCGGTCGGAAACATGGATAAAGTCACTGATATTCTCTCCGGCATATTGAGGAAACTGGAGGCGTAAGGCGATGTGTTTGGCAAAGGCATACCTCGGCGGGAAGGGCGAGGAAGAATTTCTGATGGAGGAAATCGCCAGTATCAAGGCGGAAGATGGCAAGCTCCTGGTGATGTCACTCTTTGGCGAGAAGAAGGAGATAGCCGCTCGCATCAGGGAAATCGATTTCAAGTCGAGTCGCGTTATCCTTGAGAAGACGGCGATTTGACAGCGGCCTTTTATTGCTGTATTATCACGAATAGTTGCAGTTGCAAGTAGTTGAAATGTATCGCGGACGAATGTAAATCAGGCGGGTGTGTGGGATAGGGGACGTAAATTTTTTTTAAGCGCTTAATGCAACTAGTTGCAATTGCATAGAATTGTAATAGGTCTTTCGAGACTGATAAAGAAAGGGTGTCTCACGATGAAAAAGGTACAAGTTGTGTTCGCGGTTTTACTGGCGCTTACCCTTATTGCGGCGTCCGTGTTGAGCGGGTGCTCCGATGAAGAGCAGGGCAAACTAAAGGTAGTTACCAGCACGTCCCTGATATCGTCCATCGTTGAACGGATTGGCGGCGACGCGGTTGACGTTATCAATATTATACCCCCCGCCCAGTGCCCCGGACACTTTGATGTTTCGCCTGGGGATGTTCAGAAACTGGCCGATGCCGCTCTCTTTCTCATGCACGGCTGGCAGGGCGAGAAATTCTCCGAGGAGCTTATCGCCTCGGCGGATAATCCGGACCTTACCGTGGTCAGCATCAACATACAGGGCAACTGGATGACCCCGCAGGTGTACGAGCAGGCCGTGGATGCCATTGCCGCCGCGCTAATTCAGGCGGATGCGGAAAATGCTGCTGACTATGAGAAATCAGCTTCTGGACTTAAAGATATTATTAACAGCAAAGGCACCGAAATACAAAACAGGCTGGCGGATAAAAACCTCGCCTCTGTCAACGTAATGTGCGCTGACCAGCAAATGGGGTTTGTCAAATGGACGGGACTGAACGTCGTCGAGATATTCGGTCGACCCGATACATTCACCCCACAGGTAACGAAGGATCTGGTCGATAAGGGCAGGCAGGAAAACGTGAGCCTGATTATCGATAACCTCCAGAGCGGACAGGATGCCGGGGCCGGACTGGCCGA
>CAYPYL010000157.1:0-3379 GCA_964414605.1 uncultured Dehalococcoidaceae bacterium | reverse complement strand
CCCTCCCAGACAACCTCCCCGCCGATAATGGTCATTTCCACTTTTATGTCTTTTATTTGTTCTGGGGGCACCCGGGTGGGGTCGCCGCTTAAGACCACCATATCGGCCAGCTTGCCCGGTGTTATCAAGCCCTTGATATCTTCTTCAAAAGAGGCGCAGGCGGCATTCACCGTGTACAATCGCAGCGCCTGCCCGGGGGTAACGGCCTCCTCCGGCAGGAGCACCTGCCCCGTCTCCGCCCGGCGGGTTACCGCCCCGTATATGCCCGCCAGGGGATTTACCGGTATTACCGGCGCATCGGAGGCGGCGGCGACCACCACGCCGCTTTCCAGCGGCGATTTTATGCGGTAAAGCCACGGCAGCAGTCCGGGGTCTACCGTCGCCAGGTAGCGCTCGCCGTTATAATAGACGGCCGCGGGGTGGGTAACGATAACCACCCCGAGTCTTTTGATACGCTCCAGGAGATGTGGAGGGCATTCGCTGCAATGCTCGATGCGGTGCCGTCTTCCTGCCAGTACAGAACGACCGCCCGTGTATTCCAGGGCCTCGATGGCGGACTCTACGGAGTCTTGCGTAATGGCGTGGAAGGCCAGCTGAAAACCGGACTGATGACAGTCCAGCACCAGCCGGTTGAGCTCCTGCTGCGTAATCTCACCCTGTCCCGCCGATTCTCCCAGCATTATTTTTACCGCCCCCAGGCGCAGCCGGTCATCGCCCGACCCCGTAACCATGCCGTCTTCCATAAACTCATGGCGGGTGTCCGGGCCCGTCATCATGGAAACGCGACCGTGCAGATTGCCCTCTTCCCCATACCTCCGGAAAATCCGCCACCGGCTACGGTCGTTTTTATAAGTCGCTTCCTGGAAAGAAGTAATCCCATTGGACAGCAGGTGCCGGTCAACCATGTCGAACGCCTCGTCCAGTTCCGTACCGGCAAGAGGCGGTATTACCTCGCTGCGGATGTAGCTCAACATCTCGATAAGTATGCCGTTAGGTTCGCCGGTGGTCAGGTCACGCTCGATGCGGGCGCCGGGCGGCTCCGGCGTTTCCATGCCGATTCCCGCCAGTTCCAGCGCCAGGCTATTGAGCACACAGGCATGCAGGGAACGGTGGGCAAGTACTACCGGGTGATGCGGTGCCGCTTCATCCAGGTCCCGGCGGGTGGGGCAGCGTTTCTCCGCCAGGTAAAACTCGTTATAATCGGTGCCGGTTATCCATACCCCGGGCGGCGTCTCCTCCGCCCGCCCTCGCACCGCCTCCTTGATGTCGGCGATAGAGCCGACCGCCGCCGGAGAAAGGTCTATGCTCTGGAGCTTTGCCATCAGGGAAAAAAGGTGGAGATGGGCATCGTTGAAGCCGGGCACCACCGTCCTCCCCCGGCAGTCGATTACCCTCGTTTTTGCCCCCGTTACCGCTCCCAAGACATCGTTGCCGCCGACCGCCAGTATCCTGTCGCCGGAGACAGCCACCGCTTCCGCTAACGGCCGCGTTGCGTCCATGGTAATTACGCCGGCATTTTTCAGAACGATATCGGCTGACATGGGAACCCTTTTTGACGGTGTATCTAATTGCCAGTATACTATTGATAACTTCTCCCTGCAAAGGAGAAAACCATGGACATTGAACAGCGAGCAGCCGGGCTGGTGGCCTGGATTAAGGACAAAGTGCAGGCTGCCGGGTGCCGCGGCGTGGTGCTGGGCTTAAGCGGCGGCCTTGACTCCTCCGTACTGGGAGTGCTCTGCCGGCGGGCTTTCTCGCGGGATATCCTCGGCGTGGTTATGCCCTGCCACAGCATTGATACCGACAAAGCCCATGCGGATATCCTTGCCCGACAGTTTGACATACCCTCAATAGAGGTACCCCTGGACAGCGCTTTCGACGCCATGACAAAGATATTGCCGGACTATCAGCCGGAACCGGCCCTCTCCAATCTTGCCCGGGCCAATCTCAAAGCCAGGCTGCGCATGGTCACCCTCTACTATATCGCCAATCAACTAAGATACATTGTAGCCGGCTCCGGGAACCGCAGCGAACTAACGGTCGGTTATTTTACCAAGCACGGCGATAACGGCGTGGACATCCTGCCGCTGGGGAACCTGGTCAAAGGGGAGGTCGTTGAACTGGCGCGCTATCTGAAAATACCGGACGAAATTATTGACAAACCCCCGTCCGCAGGTCTGTGGGAAGGCCAGACCGACGAAGCTGAAATGGGCTTCAGCTACGAGGCACTGGACCGCTATATCCTGACCGGCGATGTCCCGGAGGAACTGAAGCGTAAAATAGAGACCATGAAAGCCGCCTCCGCCCACAAGCGAGCCGTACCGCCGATAGCCGAAATTTAAGGCCGGCTCTCCCCTATTATCTCCGGGTACCGGCGGCTCCCCTCGCGGAGTGTCCGCTTCTGCGTGGCGTAATCGACATGATAGAGACCGAACCGCTTCTCGAACCCGTGCGCCCATTCGAAATTATCCAGCAACGACCAGTAGAAGTAGCCCCTGATATTCATGCCCTCGGCAATCGCTTTATTCACGACGCGCAGGTGGTCCTCGATATACCGCGCCCTTTTCGTATCACTGTCGTCGGCAATGCCGTTCTCGGTGATATAGATAGGCTTTGACGTATAGCCGGAGACCGTCTTGAGGACGCGGTAGAGTCCCTCCGGATATATTTCCCACCCCATGTCCGTCTTCTTTTCAGGCGGCAGATTATCGATAATATCCAGCTTCTGTTTCCCGAAAGGCCTTAGTTTCCACCGGAAGCGCATGTAATAGTTAACGCCGATAAAGTCGAACGCATCCCGGACGCCGCTGTCGTGCGATACGCCGGCCAGTCCGGGTATGGAAAACCTGAAACGACCCTCCGTGAGATACTTGAAATGAGAATCGGTCATGTTCTTTTGTAAAAGTCGATTGAACACGACGTCCAGCAGGTTCCATCGGTCGGGAGGCTCGTAGATAATCATCACGACGACGAGTCCCACCTGCGCCTGCGGCTGCATCTCTTTAATGCATTTGTAGGCGGAAGTGTGGGCCCGCAGCATGTTTTTGAGGACGGTAGCGGCTTTCTGTAGGTCCTTCTCGGCCGGGGGAAAGATGCCGATAAAGTACCCGGCGAAGGTGCTGGATGACGGCTCGTTGATGGTGCACCACAGTTTCACCTTCGGGCCGAGACGCCGCACCACGCGCTCGACGAACCTGGTAAAGATTTCCGGGGAGTCCTCCCGGAGAAACGCCCCCTGCTCCTCGAACCAGAGAGGGTTGGTGAAGTGGTGCAGCGTGACCATCGGCTCGATGCCGCTGGCGAGAAGCTCATCCACGACTCTCTCGTAGTGGTCCAGCGCCGCTTCATCAAACTCACCCTGCTTCGGCTCGATTTTGCT
>CAYPYL010000156.1:0-3389 GCA_964414605.1 uncultured Dehalococcoidaceae bacterium | reverse complement strand
GTTTCCCCCCCCACCCCTCGTTGATATCTTTTCCCACCCGGACCGCCCTCGCACCATCCTCTGCTTAGCTCTTAGTCTTTCCCCTGCCTCATTAACACCCCACTTCGCTTCTGCTATAATAGGCTCAATGAAAAAGTTTCTGGAAGCCTTAGCTGCTATCTTCATTATCGCCGCCTGTGTCCTCCTGAGACCCTTGTTCCGACCCTGGTATTCAAAATGGGGTACTGTTGAAGACGAAACCACCATGGGCCTCCCCGGTGACGAACTCGTACCTGACCCCCTTGGCGGTTACACGCAGGCGGTAAGTATCCGGGCTCCCGCTGCTTCCGTCTGGCCTTGGATAGCGCAGGTCGGGCAGGGTAAAGGCGGCTTCTACAGCTACGAGTTACTGGAAAACCTCGTCGGTTGTAATATTCATAATGCCCACCGCATTTTGCAGGAGTACCAGGACGTTAAAGTCGGCGACGTAATAGTGATGCACCCTAAAGTCCCGGTAATACCGGTGGCTATCGTTGAACCCGGTAAGACGCTGGTCTACGGCGGTAAGCAGGATGAACTCACGGCAAATAACTGGATATTCCACATCTACCGTAAAGAAGAATCCACCCGCCTTATTACCAGGTGGTCGTTCCAGTACAAACCCGCCCTCGTAAACAGGATAGCCTACGACTGGTTTCTCGAACCCATTGCCGCGGTCATGCAGCGCAAAATGCTCCTCACTATAAAGCAGCTCGCCGAGTCAAACTCTGCCACTTGATTATTTGCCCAACCCCTCACTTCTAGTCTTTACCCACCCGGGCCGCCCTCATATCGTTCTCTGATTATCCCTTAGTCTTTAACTCCCACTCCCATATGGGGTGTCTAAGAGGGGCGCAGCCCCTCTTTCTTTATTTCCCCCTTCCCTTCATTAATAACCAAGGGAAGGGGGACACAGGGGGATAGGTTCACCATAAAAACATGGAGTGAGGTATATAAGATACAATTATGCTAAAATGGAGTCGTTATGATTCCCGTCAGACTAAAGTTGCGTAACTTCATGTGCTACCTGGACAATGTTCCGCCCCTGGACTTCACCGGTATCCACCTCGCCTGCCTATCCGGCGACAACGGCAACGGCAAGTCCGCCGTCATCGACGCCATCACCTGGGCGCTGTGGGGCAAAGCCCGCGCCACCAGCGATGATGACCTTATCCACGCCACGCAGTCGGAAATGGAAGTGGAGTTCGAGTTCTCCGTGGGTGAACAGCTCTACCGCATCGTCCGCAAGCGCACCCGCCCTAAAAAGAAGACCGGGGCCGGACAGCCCTCCCTGGAGTTTCAGGTAAGCGGCAGCAACGGCTTCATCCCGATGACCGGCAATACCATCGCACAGACGCAGCAGAAGATAATAGAGGTCCTGCACATGGACTACGATACGTTCGTCAACAGCGCCTACCTGCGCCAGGGGCACGCCGACGAGTTCACCCGGCAGGCGCCCTCCAGACGTAAGGATGTGCTGGCGAATATCCTGGGGCTGTCCGAATACGACGAGCTTGAAGAGAAGGCGAAGTTACTCGCCAGGCAGCACGAATCGGACAGCGCCCAGCTTGAAAATGCCATCAGCGATATCGTTGCCGAACTGGCCAGGAAACCCGACTACCAAGCGGAACTCGAGGAGGCGCAGGGCAATCTCTCACGTATCGAGGCCGTGGTCGGGGAGAAAGAAGCCGCCTTGAATAAACTGCGACAGAAAAAAGAGGCTATGGAGAGCAAGCAGGGGCAGCTGGACGAGATATCGAGTCGGATAGAAACCGGCACCCGCGACCTCCGGCGTTGGGAAGAGCAGGCCGCGCAGCATGCCTCACGCATTAAGAATTACAAGGAGATAATAAGCCGGCGCGAAACCATAGAGTCGGGCTACGCCGAATTCACCCGCGCCAGGGAAATCAACGGTGAGCTCGAGCAGAAGTTCCGGCAGTCGGTCAGCCTGGACAAACAGAAAGACCAGCTCGAACGCAGGATAGACGCGGCCAGGAACCAGCTCCTGAACCGGCATGCCCTGGAACAGCAGGAAATAAATCGACTTGAGGAAAAAGCGAAACAGCTGCCAGAACTGAAGGAGCAGCTTAACCGGGCGCAGACGCAGCTGCGCCAACTGGCGGAAGGGGAAACGGCGCTGCGGCATAAAGAGCAGTCGGCGCAGGAAACGCAGAAGCAGGTCAGCTATCTGGAAGCCGAGAAGACTCGCCTTGAACGGGAAATCGATGAAGTCACGGAGAAGCTCGACCTCATAGCGTCGCATACGGAGTCGCACAAGGAGGCGCGGTGTCCCCTCTGCAACAGCGAATTAACGCGTGAAGGACTGGCCCTTATCGAGTCCAAATACACTAAAGAGAAACAGGATAAAACGGCTGAACTGAAAGAAAAACAGGATACCCTGGCGCAAAAACGCTCCGAGTACGAAGTGCTCCAGAAAGAAAAGGCACAGGCGGAATCGGAGCTGAACCGGGAAAAATCGGGGATACAGGGCAGGGTAAGCGTGATTACCCGGGACATCGGTGAAATCGAGGAAGAAGAACGAAGGTTGGCGGGACTGCGTACAAACCTGAATGAAATAGAGCAAAGCCTGGCGAAAAGAGACTTTGCCGTTAACGAACAGCAGGCGCTCGCGGACATCGAGGCCGACCTTGCTAAAATCGATTACGATGCTGCCCGGCACGAACAGGCGCGACAGCAGCTGAAACAGCTGGAGTTCCACGAACGCGATAAGAATACGCTGGATGAGGCGGTAAGGCTTATCGAACAGGAAAAAGAAGCGGCAGCGCGGGCCGGGGAAGCCATCGAGGGACTCCGCGGGAGTCTTAAACTTGATAATGAGAAAAAGGAATCGCTGGCGGCGGAGATTACCGGGCTTTCAGCACTGCGCGAGGAACTGGCAGCGGCCGAGAACGAATACCGGGAACTGGCTGGCCAGCGCAGCCAGGCCCAGGAGGCGGTGGGCAGCGTTAAAGCCAGACTCCAGCACTGTGCCGACCTTGAAACAAAGAAGAAAGAGAAGGAAGAACAGCTATCGCGGGTATCTAAAGAAGAGACAATCTACCGGGAACTGGCGCATGCCTTCGGCAAGGGCGGAGTGCAGGCGCTCATAATCGAAACGGCACTACCTGAAATCGAGACGGAAGCCAATCGTCTGCTGGCTCGCATGACCGATAACCGGATGCACGTAAAATTTGAATCGCAGCGGGAGACTAAGAAAGGCACCGTACGGGAAGTGCTGGATATCACCATATCCGACGAACTAGGTATCCGTAACTACGAGATGTTCAGCGGCGGCGAGGCATTCCGCATCAACTTCGCCATCCGCATCGGCCTGTCGCGACTGCTCGCCAGGCGGGCCGGGGCGCCGCTGC
>CAYPYL010000155.1:0-3397 GCA_964414605.1 uncultured Dehalococcoidaceae bacterium | reverse complement strand
GAGGAGGACGAGTCCGGTTATACGATAATCGGCGGCGACGAGATAGAAGTGCTGCCCGAGGAGTCCGGGGGCATTGACGATGACGATGACAGTGACGACGAATAGGAGGTCGAGTTGATATGGTTTCGGGCACGGTGAAGCCGGTAAATATAGAAGATGAAATGAAGAGTTCCTATATCGATTACGCGATGAGCGTCATCGTCTCCCGCGCCCTGCCGGACGTGCGCGACGGCCTGAAGCCGGTCCACCGGCGCATCCTGTACGCCATGAACGACATGGGACTGCGTCCCAACGCGCCCCATCGCAAGAGCGTACGTATCGTCGGCGAGGTGCTGGGTAAGTACCATCCGCACGGTGACTCCTCGGTCTACGATGCCATGGTGCGCATGGCGCAGGACTTTTCGATGCGCTACCCCCTGGTCGACGGTCAGGGGAACTTCGGCAGTGTCGATGCCGACCCTCCCGCCGCTATGCGCTATACGGAAGCACGCCTGGCGAAGATAGCGGAACAGATGCTGGTCGATATCGAGAAGGACACCGTGAACTTCATCCCGAACTTCGATGACAGCCAGCAGGAGCCGACGGTGCTGCCCACCGTATTGCCCAATCTCTTATTGAACGGCAGCGCCGGCATCGCGGTGGGCATGGCCACTAACATACCCCCGCACAACCTGGGCGAGGTGTGCGATGCTATATCCCACCTTATCGATAATCCCAGGGCCACCATCGAGGATCTTACGACATTTGTCAAGGGGCCGGACTTCCCGACGGCCGGCATCATCCAGGGGCGGGAGGGCATCATGAATGCCTATACCACCGGCCACGGCAAACTGGTGGTCCGCGCCAAAGCCCATGTCAGTAGCCCCACAGCCGGCAGCCGGAGCCAGATAATCATCAACGAACTCCCCTACCAGACGAATAAGGCAGCCTTGGTGGAGAATATCGCCGAGCTGGTCAGGAATAAGAAGATAGAGGGCATCGCCGACCTGCGCGACGAGTCCGACCGGCAGGGTATGCGCGTCGTCATCGAGCTGAAAAAGGAATCCCAGCCGCAGAAGGTGCTCAATAATCTTTATAAATACACCTCCATGCAGTCGTCTTTCTTTGTCAATATGCTGGCGCTGGTGGACGGGCAGCCGAAGGTAATCAGCCTGAAAGAGGCGCTGCAGAATTTCATAGATTTCCGTCACGAGGTAATCAAGCGGCGCTCCCGCTACGACCTGAAACAGGCCAGGGCGAGGGCTCATATACTGGAAGGCTTGAGAATCGCCCTGGATAATATCGACGCGATAATTAACACTATCAGGAAGTCGGAGACGGTTGAGGCAGCCCGTAAGAATTTGATGGAAGGCTTCGGGCTGACCCAGATACAGGCACAGGCTATCCTCGATATGCAGTTGCGCCGCCTTGCTAACCTGGAAAAGCAGAAGATACTCGACGAGTATGCCGAGGTGGTGAAAACAATCGCTTACCTGGAGGACCTGCTGGCCAATCCCCGGCGAATCCTCGTCCTGGTAAAGGAAGAGGTGGCCGGACTAAAGTCGAAATACGGTGACAAACGCCGCACTTCTATCGTCGACCAGGGGGTGCTGGAGTTCACCGAGGAAGACCTCATCCCCCACGAAAGAGTGGTGGTGACGTTGAGCAGCCGCGGCTTCGTAAAGAGGATTCCCTCGAAGACCTACCCGGCGCAGCATCGTGGTGGCGTTGGTAGAATAGGCCAGGTGACCAGGGACGCCGATGCCGTCATGCTGCTGGTCGTGGCCGATACGCATGACGACCTCTTTTACTTCACTGACCGCGGCAAGGTATTTTACCTTAAGTGCCATGAAGTCCCCGCCGCCTCGCGTACGTCAAAGGGGCTGGCTATCATTAATTTGCTTTCCATTACCGAAGGCGAAAGAGTAACCTCCATGGCTGCTACCACCGGTCTGCTGCCGGATGCCTACCTGGTAATGGCAACCAAACTCGGCGAGATAAAGAAGACCCCGCTGGAAAAGTTCGCCGCCGTGCGCAGCAGCGGGCTTATCACCATGGACCTCGAGCCGGGAGACCAGCTGGTTTCGACCTGTATTGCCCGGGATGAGGATGATGTCATCCTGATAACGAGCAAGGGGCAATCGATATGTTTCAGCGTGTCCAGCTTGAGGGCTGCGTCCAGGACGAGCGGCGGCGTGCGCGCCATCCGCCTCGCCAAGGGGGATAAGGTGGTCAGCATGGACAGAGTGGACCCGGAGGCATTCCTGCTGGTGGTTTCCGAGGGGGGATACGGCAAGATTACCTCGCTGGACAAGTACCCTAGGCAGAAGCGCGCCGGGATGGGCGTGAGGACATTCAAGATAGTGGATAAAACGGGTGAAGTGACGGCGGCCAGGGTGGTAACCCCCAAGCAGCAGGTAATGCTGATATCGGCCGAGGGTATGGTGACGCTGACACCGATAAAGGAAAAAGACCCCCGGCAGGGTATCAGCACGCAGGGCCGGAGCACGCAGGGCGTCAGGGTGATGTCCCTGGGTGAGGGCGACCGCCTGGTAGCCATTACCGCCGTTGAACTTTAAGTGCGCAGTTACGCATTTGCGCATTAGCGCTTACCCGCGCAGAGTTCCGTGTCCTCAAGTCCGCAGGCATTGCAGGGATTATTACGGCAGTCCGGCGTATCCAGACCCTCCCGTGAGCGCTGGAATTCCCGCTTTAGAAAATCATCGGTTATGCCCGTGTCGATATGTGACCAGGGAAGCATTTCGTCCAGCGTACGCTCGCGGTGGGCGTAAAAAGACGGGTCAAGTCCAGCTTCGGCGAAGGCGTGCAGCCAGCTATCGAAATTGAAGGCCTCGGTCCAGGCATCGAATTTACAGCCATGTTCCCAGGCGTGCAGAATTACCCGCCCGGTACGCCGGTCTCCCCGCGACATGGCAGCTTCCAGCAGGCTGGTCCTGGGGTCGTGCCAGGAAAGGCGTGTCCCCTTGCGCTGCAGGCCGCGCTGGAGGATTCCGTGGCGGGCGTTCAGGGAGGCCTCTTCTATCTGGGCGGACCACTGGAAGGGCGTATGCGGCTTGGGAACAAAGGTGGCGACGCTTACCCGTATCATTGGCTTTTTGCCGCTGGCTTTCTTGCCCTCGGCGCGTACCTTTTCCACCAGGGCGACGATTTTTTCCACGTCTTCGTCGGTCTCGGTGGGGAGACCCACCATGAAGTAGAGCTTGAGGCCGGTCCAGCCGCGCTCGAAGGCGGCGGCGGCTGTCGCCAGCAGGCTCTCTTCCGCGAGGTTCTTGTTGATGGCTTTTCTTAACCTATCGCTGCCGGCTTCCGGGGCGAAGGTAAGCCCGGTGCGACTGCGCGTGGGGAGGGAGCCGACGAGCTTGATGGAGAAATCGTCCAGGCGCAGGCTGGGCAGCGA
>CAYPYL010000154.1:0-3420 GCA_964414605.1 uncultured Dehalococcoidaceae bacterium | reverse complement strand
CATAGTTTGCCTGGCCGGCGTTGCCGATAATACCCACCACGCTGGCGATGCTGATTATCCTGCCCCAGCGCTGACGGAGCATGTGGCGCAGCGCCGCGCGCGTACACAGAAAGGCGCTCTTGAGGTCGATATTGAGCACGGTATCCCATTCCTCGTCGGACATGCGCATTATCAACTGGTCGCGGGTAACCCCGGCGTTATTTACCAGGATATCGATTCTGCCGAAGTGGGCGGCGGCTGTTTCGAAGAGTCGGTTGACATCCTCCGCGGAGCTTACGTCGGCGGTGACAACCAGCGCCTGCCTTCCCAGCGCCCTGATTTCTTCCGCCGTTTTTTCCGCCTCCCCGGCGGCGTCGGCGATGTCGTTGACCACGATGTCTGCCCCGAGGCCGGCCAGTTTCAGGGCGATAGCCCGTCCGATACCCCTGGCGCTGCCGGTGACTACAGCCGCTCTATCCGTAAGGTCCATAATTCTGCTCCTTGCTGAATAACTCGCTATCGCGCGGCAATCTAGCTCCTGACTGCTTGTCTACCTCACCCCCTGTGTCCCCCTCTCCTATCAAGGAGAGGGGGAAGGGTAGGGAAGAGGGGCTTCGCCCCTCTTAAACGCCCCTATTATACCATCCCGATAGTAAAAATAGCAGTGTATACTGGTGGAGGTGGCCTTTTACGTAATTAGCTGCAGATGATGCCGGGCGGCAGGGTGGCAAAAGATAACATAGAGGGGTCAGGGGGATGGGTTACCTAAAGTCCTGACCGCTTCAAGGTCGCCGATATTTACCGTGGCGACTTCCTTATTAATGCGTCTGATAAGCCCGGTCAGTACTTTACCCGGCCCTATTTCGATAAAGGTGGACACGCCTTTATTAATCATGTACTCGATGGTGCGCTGCCATTGCAGCGGGCTGGTCAGCTGGTTGCGGAGTTCCGTTTTTACCTCTTCGCCAGTAGTCAGCGGCTCGGCAGTGCAGTTGGCGATAACGGGGATAGATGGGGCATTGAAGGAGGTGGCGTCCAGGTACGTAACCATGCCCTCGACCGCCGGCTGCATCAGCGGAGAATGGAAGGCGCCGCTTACCTGAAGGGGTATGGCCCGGCTGGCGCCGGCGGCGGTGGCCATTTCCATGGCCCTGGTGATGTTCCCGGCGGCGCCGCTGATAACAATCTGCCCGGGGCAGTTGATATTGGCGATGACGGTACCGGACTCGCGGCAGACCTCGGCCAGTTTTTCTTCATCAAGCGCAATGATGGCGGCCATCGCCCCGGCGCGTATCTGTCCGGCTTCGTGCATAAGACGGCCTCTCTCGCGGGCAAGTCGCACGGCGGTGGGGAAATCGAAGACGCCCGCCGCGGCCAGGGCAGTGTATTCGCCGAGCGAGTGTCCTGCCAGATATTCGGGCGCGGGGAGTCTGCCGCCGCCGATTTCGCGGGCGGCTTCCAGGCAGGCAAAAGCATCGGTAACCAGCGCGGGCTGGGCATTGATGGTCTGGCGGAGCTCGTCCTCCGGTCCTTCAAAACAGAGTTTCGATAGAGGAAAGCCCAGCGCTTCGTCGGCCTGTTCGAAAATGGCTTTAGCTGATGTAACGTTATCGAAAAGGTCACGGCCCATGCCCACGGATTGTGAACCCTGGCCGGGGAATACCCAGGCTGTTTTCGTCATCTCGGTTGCTTTCCCTCCTCTTAAGTAACGCTAAGACGCAAAAGGACCACCTGAACAGGATTGAAAGGGTGGAAGAAGTCTATCACCTGGCGGATATATTAGCCGGCCGGTTTTTTCTTCCCTTCCATATTGATGACTCCCCGTCCGTTGTAGGTACCGCAGGTGGGACAAGCATGATGGGGCTTTTTAGGGCTGTGGCACTGTGGGCAAATATCCAGCGCCGGTGGTTTCAGGGCATTATGGCTTAGCCGATTGCCGGCACGTGACTTGCTTTTTTTCCTTTTCGGTAGGGCTCCCATAAGTTACTCCGTTCTTTTAGCTATATTTTACCAGATTTTATTGCAGTTTGGTTAGTTCTGACCAGCGAGGGTCAATCTCCTGTACCGGGCAATTGCACTTTCCCTGGTTTAAGTTCTGCCCGCATTTCGGGCAGAGCCCGGCACAGTCTTCATCGCAGAGCGCCTTCATCGGGATAGTCATTACCGAGTATTGACGTATCGCTTCTGATAAATCGATGGTGTGCTGTTCGTCGATGGTGAATGAGCCGGTTTCCTCCGGCTGGGGCAGCGGCGCTCCGCTCACAATATCTACAGTCGGTAAAAATTCCTCCTCAAAATTTATCTTTAACGGGTAAGGGAACAGTCCCAGGCAGCGGTTGCAGGTGAGTTCTACCTCGGTGCTTAACGCGCACTTAACAAGTATACTGCGCTGGGTGCGCAGGAGATGGCATTCTCCTTTTACCTCATATTTTTTCCCGTCGTCGATAATATTAGTTGCTTCATTAACCTCGTACTCCCGTGTCGCACCGATGGACTCCTGAAGCAGCTGTGATACATTAATTTGCATACCGCCTCGCCTCCGCTCCAGGCTGATTCAGTATAATATTATAGGGTAAACGGCATATCCATCGCAAGACTGAGGAGTGACGCCATGAGCAGAACATCTATACAATCTCTGTAAGCTGGATATCGAAGTTAAGGTCTTTTCCGGCCAGCGGGTGGTTGCCGTCCAACGTGACACTCTCCTCCGATACGGCGGTTACCGTAACAACGAATGACTGACCGTTCTGTTGCTGAACCTGGAGTTTCTGGTCGACCTGTGGGTTCAAGCCCTCCGGCATATCCTTTTTTTCGATAACCATGACCATTTCATCGCGGTGGGGTCCGTAGGCGCTCTCCGAGGCTATATGGATGCTTTTGGATTCGCCGGGTTCCATGCCGGCTACCGCCTGCTCAAAGTCGGGGATAAGCTGTTTTTCACCGATGGTAAATTCCAGCGGTTCGCTATCGGCGGAAGAATCGAATATCGTGCCGTCGTCCAGTTTACCCGTGTAGTGTACTTTTACGGTATCGCCGGTTTTTGCCTGTGCCATAATCTCCTCCTCATATGTGTTAAGTGCGAAAGTATAAAGCAAGTTGAGTTTTAGGAATGTCGGTTTATTAAAGGATTAAAAAAAGATATTATCCGGGGGAATCTTTGGTGGGGCATTTGATGACCGTTTTACAGCTACTAACGGCCCGGGCGGATCTGATTTTTCTCTAATCCAGCTTTGATGAGTATAGCATATTCAGGGGGCGACTGTAAAACGGGGGGCTCATTTTTTACTACAATCCCTGCCCCCCGCCCCACTGATGAGTCATGCGCCTGACTGAATTACCGGTCTTTGAGTTTTTTTATCAGCATCGGCACCACCTGGAAAAGGTCACCGACGATACCGTAGGTCGCCACTTCGAAGATGGGGGCGTTGGGGTCGTCGTTGA
>CAYPYL010000153.1:0-3428 GCA_964414605.1 uncultured Dehalococcoidaceae bacterium | reverse complement strand
CCAGCCCCAATGCCGGCTGGCCGATGGCCGCCATGGCCGGCGCCCTGAACGTGAGACTGGAAAAGCCGTCTCACTACCAGCTTGGCGAAGTCGGGAAGAAGCTGACGCCGGATGCCATTACCAGAGCCGTAAGGTTATATACGATAGCGGCGGCGGCCTGGATAATTATCTGCGTTATCGCGGGAGGTATTAAATTTGTCCTTGCGACCTAGAAAGTCGATAGCCGGACTCAAGGACTGCGTGCACGGCGGCATCAACCACGCCGAACTGAAGGCGCTGGGGCTGGACGCCGGCAGCGTTCTCGATTTCAGCGTTTGCACCAATCCGTTCATGCCGCCGCCGGGAATAAATGAACTTCTGGGCGCGGCGCCCATCGAGCAGTACCCGGATTCCCGTGCCGCCACACTGACCGGGCGACTATCCGAAAGGCTGGGGATACCCGCGGAAAATATTCTGGCGGGGAACGGCACCACCGAGTTGATTCGACTCGTCGCCACGACCTATTTTCGCAATAACGACCGCGTGCTGATTTTAGAACCGACTTACGGCGAGTACGAAATGGCGAGTCGCCTGGCCGGGGCAAGGCTGATAAAACACCGCGCCGTGGAAGAGCACAATTTTACTCCGGTCATGGATGATTTCCTTGCCGCCATCAGACAGCACCGCCCCCGGGCGGTATTCATCTGCAATCCCAACAACCCCACCGGCAAATACCTCCCCCGCAACGACATCGAGGAGGTGCTGGAAATAGCGGGAGAAGGCCTTCTGGTACTGGACGAGGCATATATCGACTTCGTGGAGTCGACCTGGAATTCCCTCGACCTCCTGGGGCGTAGCAACGTGGTAGTACTGCGCTCCCTGACCAAGAACTACGGTCTGCCGGGACTCCGCCTGGGCTATGCCATGGCGCGTGAAGAAATAATCAAAGACCTCCATCTCGCCCTTCCACCCTGGAACGTCAACGCCGTCGCCCAGAAGGTCGGCACCGCCGTCCTGGAAGATGACGATTACCTCCGGCAGAGCCTCCGGCAGGTACGCGAAGCCAGCAACCGCCTGGTCGAAGGGCTTTCAAAACTCGGCCTCGAGGTGCTGCCCTCGGACGCCCATTACTTCCTCGTAAAGGTGGGCAACGCCGCCGGGTTCCGCCGTTCCCTCCTCAAAGAGGGCATCCTCGTGCGCGACTGCACATCGTTCGGGCTGCCGGAATACGTACGCATCTCCCCCCGCACCCTGCCAGAGTGCGAAAAGCTCGTGGCGGTCGTGCGCAGCCTGCTGAACGCAGGCAAAGAAATTTGAGGTGATATTAAGATCACGCCAGTATATAATTAACATTAATATAAAGGTAATTTCATGGAACTGCTGAAAAAGACCATCAGCGGGATAAAACCGCCGGATAAAAACGCTACAGAAGAAGCCCGGGCCCGCCAGGATAAACTGACCAAGCCCGCGGGGAGCCTGGGCAGGCTGGAAGAACTATCGATTCAGCTGGCCGGTATCCGGGGCAAAGCACGGCCGGTCATCGAGAAGAAGGCCGTGATTACGATGGCCGCCGACCACGGCGTCGTGGACGAGAAAGTGGGCAACTGGCCCCGTGAGGTGACGGCCCAGATGGTGGAAAACTTCCTGCGGGGCATGGCGGGCATCAACGTGCTGGCGCGGCAGGTAGGAGCCAGGATAGTCTTCGTGGATATGGGCGTCGCCAGCGACCTCCCGCCCAACCCCCGGCTCATCGTTAAAAAGGTCGGCTACGGCACGAAGAACATGTGCCTCGGCCCGGCCATGACCGGCGACCAGGCGATAGCAGCCGTGGAATCCGGGATAGATATCGTCAACAGGGAAGCGGAAAACGGACTGGATATCATCGGCACCGGCGACATGGGCATCGGCAATACCACCGCCAGCAGCGCTATTTTCGCGGCTATGACCGGCAGGTCAATCGAAGAAGTCACCGGCAGAGGCACCGGGCTGACCGACGAGCAGCTTGCCCACAAGATAAACGTCATCAAGCGGGCGCTGGAAGTCAATAAACCGGACCCGTCCCGACCGCTGGAGGTGCTGGGAAAGGTCGGCGGCTTTGAAATCGGTGGACTGGCGGGGGTAATGCTGGGAGCCGCCTCCCGGCGTATCCCGGTGGTTATCGATGGTTTTATCTCCGGCGCGGCGGCTCTTATCGCCACGGCGCTGGCACCACAGCTCAAGGACTATCTCATCGCCGCCCACGTCTCGGCGGAAGCCGGTCACCCGGCGATGCTGAAGCACCTGGGGCTGAACCCGCTGCTCAATCTCGATATGCGACTCGGCGAGGGCACCGGCGCGGCGCTGGGGATATTCATCGCCGAGGCCGCCGCCCGGACGCTGAACGAGATGGCCACCTTCGCCGAGGCCGGCGTTTCGGAAGGAGACGACAGCTAGATAAAAATATTACCTGCTCTTTCGCTCACCATGAACCGTTGCAGAACATCATCGAAGGGAGAATAACAGACTTGAGTTTCCTGGCCGCCGTACAGTTTTTAACCAGCATCCCGGTACCCCTTAAGCGAGAGCTTACCCCGGCGCAGCTGGGAGGCGCCACGGCCTGGTTCCCGTTGGTGGGCCTCATCATCGGGCTTATACTGGCCGGGCTGAACTGGCTGCTGCTCCTTATTTTACCCGCCGCGGTGGTCAACGGACTGCTCGTTGCCGCGCTGGTGGTACTCACCGGGGCCATACACCTCGACGGCCTGGCGGACACCTGCGACGGTATCGCCGGACACAAGACGACCGAGGAAAGATGGAAAGTCATGCGGGACAGCCGGACGGGCGCTTTCGGGGTGGTGGGCATCGTGCTGGTGCTGCTGCTCAAGTATATATCCCTCAACAATATCCCGCCGGTGTTCATGATGGCCGTGCTGATTTTCATGCCGGTGGTGAGTCGCTGGGCCATGGTCTACGCTATCTATGCCTACCGTTACGCCCGCCCCTCGGGGCTGGGCACGGCTTACAAGCGGGCGACCCGTTGGCCGCAGTTTGCCGCCGCCACCATCATCACCATTATATTGGCGTTGGCCCTGTTCCCCCTGTTCTCGCTGGCGGGAATAATATTCGTCTTCGGCACCCTGTTAGTCACCACGGCGCTGGCTTTCTATCTCAAGCACAAGTTCGCCGGACTCACCGGCGATACCTACGGGACCATTAATGAAGTGGCGGAGGTCATCATGCTGCTGATAGCCATCCCGATTTTCAACTGCGTGGCGCCGATTTCCCAGGGGTACTGTCTATGAAGAAAGCCAGGACAATAATGATCCAGGGGACGACGTCATCGGCGGGCAAGAGCATCATGGTGGCCGCCCTCTGCCGCATCTTCCGGCAGGACGGCTATAGGGTCGCTCCGTTCAAGTCACAGAACATGGCGCTCAACTCCTACGTCACGGCGGAGGGCGGCGAAATAG
>CAYPYL010000152.1:0-3438 GCA_964414605.1 uncultured Dehalococcoidaceae bacterium | reverse complement strand
GGATGAAGACCAGAGTATATCACCCATAATATTGAGCGGCGAGATGCCTTCGCCGCTGAATCCGCCCCCGGGTTGCCGGTTCCACACACGATGCACCGAGGCTATGGAAATATGCGCCAAACAGGAACCGCAACTAAGGACAGTGGGAAATCACCAGGTCAGATGTCATATACATGACGAACCCAGCCTGCATCCGGAGTCTTCATAAGCGTAAACCAGACAAATCCACCGCTTGTCCCTCTTCCCGGGGCCTTGAGGAAATCCCTCCGGCTTAGCCTGATAATTCTTTTTCAAGCAGATCATCTTCAATACCGAGTTCTTTCAATACCTTGCGGTATATAATCGATAAAGAAGACTGCAGCTGCTCGCGCTGCTCTGCTGTCAGCGAGGATATAATATCATGAATCAGGTCCTGCCCCATCGACCGGCGGCAGACCTGGCGTCCCTTCCCGGTAATGGAAATCCTGACGATATTGCCCTTTTTTTTATCTTTACTTTTGGTTACCAGCCCCTTCTTTTCCATCCTGATAATGAGCTCTGAAACCGTATGGGGTTCAAGGAAAAGCCGGCGCGAGAGCGCGGCCGGCGTTACCTGCCCGTCAAGCACCCAGATGGATACCAGGGCGGCCGCCTGATTGGGATGCAGGTACTGCCCCACCTTTTTATGCCTTACTTTAAATACCGCCGACCTTGTCTGGGAAAGCAGCAGCCACAATCGGTAATGGTCATCAAGTACCAGCTTATTGTCCTTCTCCGTCCTTTTCGCCGGGCGAGTTTCCTTCTGCGGCATGGTAAAAACCGGGCTCCTTCTCAAGCAATACAGTAATGTCCTATCAGATAATAGACCTAATCAAAATTTCCGTCAATATGAAGGAGATACGTTACGGTTGACAGAGTCCCCGCGGCGATGGCATAATTTATTGACATTCGTAGTACGACATATCAAAAACCCTCTTTCCCCTTTATTCCACCCCGAAAAGGAGGTTGAGGATGGCTGAAAAAGAACTGGTAAAACTCTTGGGCAGCAGCAATGTCCTCGACAGGCCGGAAGTTCTACAAGAGTTTTCAGGAGACGCCAGCTTTATTCCGCGGATGGAACCGAGATGCATCGTGAGGCCGGCTGACGCCGGAGACGTACAGGCAATCATTAAATGGGCCAACGATACCGGCACCCCGCTCGTCCCGGTAAGCTCCGGAGCCCCTCACTCTCGCGGGGATACCGTTCCCGGCGCAGAAGGCGCGGTAATCGTCGATTTAAGCCGCATGAAGAAAATCATCAGGATAGACCCGGTTAACAGGCTGGCTATGGTCGAGCCCGGCGTCACCTACGGCGAACTCCAGCCGGAGCTGGAAAAAGAAGGGCTGTACCCCTATATGCCCCTGGCCCCCCGCGGTAGCAAGTCGGTCATCGGCAGTATGCTGGAAAGAGAACCCGTTACCATGCCGTCCCACCACTGGGACAGCACCGACCCCCTGCTCTGCGCGGAGGTGGTTTTCGGGAGCGGCGATAGGTTCCGGACCGGAGAGGCCTCCGGCCCGGACACGATTGAAGAGCAGTGGGAAATAGACCGTGTCCAGATGAATCCGTTCGGTCACAGCCACGTGGACTTCCAGAGACTGATAGCCGGGGCGCAGGGCACCATGGGTATCGTTAACTGGGCTACCTTTAAATGCTGTTATTTGTCCAGCTTCAGTCGGGCGTTTCTGGTCCCGTCCGATACTATCGAACCCCTGATTGAGCTGATATATAAGCCGCTAAAGTTCAGAATCGGCGGCAGACTCTTTATATTGAACGGTCTCAACCTGGCCTGCCTGCTCGGCGGCTCTCCCGCGGAAATTCGAGAGCTTCACAAGGTCCTGCCGAAATGGATTCTGTTCATCAGCTTTGAAGGTTACGGCCCCCTGCCAAAGGATAAGGTGGACTTTGAAGAGGCGGATTTTAAGGATCTGGCGGAGTCGTGCGGACTTAAGCCGCAGACCGCCGTCACCGGGGCTAAAGCCGAAGACGTAGCATCGTTATTATGTAAACCTTCTCCCGAGCCTTACTGGAAAACCAGGCTAACGAACGGTTTCCAAGACATATTTTCTCTAACCACACTGGACAGGACCCCCGATTTTATTACCGCCATGTCAGACCTGGCAAAACAATGTGGATTTCCGGTGGAAAATACCGGCGTTTACGTTCAGCCTATTGTCCAGGGCACGAGTTGCCACTGTGAGTTCAACCTGTACTACAACCCGTCCGAAGGAACGGAGGCAGTCAAACGGCTCCTTGATGCCGGCAGCCGGAAGCTGGCGGATATGGGTGGTTTCTTTTCCCGCCCCTACCCCGCCTGGAAGGAGACCGCTTACCGTAACGCGGCGGGTACCATCGCCGTACAGAGGAAAATAAAAGAGATATTCGACCCTAAAGGTATCCTGAACCCGGGGAAACTGTGCTTCTAAAAACGGGAAATTCTAGGAGGTAACCATGGCCTGGCAGGACTATACGCACGATATGCAGCGGTGCACCCGGTGCTCTTATTGCAAGTGGATACCCTACCGGTACATGCAGGATACCGACTTCATGCAGGGGTGCCCTTCTCTGTCCCGATATAACTGGCACGCTTACGCCGCCAGCGGCAAGTTCAACATGGCTTATTCCCTGCTTCAGGAAAGAATAGAAATCGATGATACGTTCCTGGACGTGCTTTACAGGTGCCAGATGGACGGCAGCTGCGATGTCTCCTGCAAGGTGCAGCAGGACCTGGAGCCGCTGCAGCTGATGCAGGAGTTGAGGATTAAGTGCGTCGAGGATGGTCATTTAATTCCCGAGCACATGTATGTAATCGACGGCCTCAAGAAAGAAGACAACATGATGCTGGCGAAAAAAGCCGACCGGGGAAAATGGGCGGAGGGACTGAACGTCAAAAAAATCACTGAAACCCCCGCCGAAGTAGTCTATCATGCCGGCTGCCGCTATTCTTACGATGAAGAACTCTGGCCTATAGCCAGGGGCGGACTCCAGTTACTGCTGGATGCCGGCATAGGCGTCGGCATCATGGGTTGCGAAGAGGCCTGCTGCGGCGGCCGCGCCTACGAACTCGGCTATCTCGGCGAACTGGTCAAGTACGCCGAGCACCAGATGGACGCCTTCCGTACCGCCGGCGTCAAGACGCTGGTCACCCCCTGCGCTGACTGCTATGCCGCCTTTAAAGTACTCTATGATAAAATTGACCGCAAACTCGGTATTGAAGTGCTGCACATCACCCAGTACCTCGACCGCCTGATAAAAGAGGGCAGACTCAAGCTTACCAAAGAAGTACCCATGACCGTTACCTACCACGACCCCTGCCACCTCGGCCGACTGGGAGAGCCATGGGTACATTGGGAAGGCAGGGAGTACAAGGTCATGGGACAGATGATTGTCCACGACCCTCCCAAGAAGTTCCGGCGGGG
>CAYPYL010000151.1:0-3565 GCA_964414605.1 uncultured Dehalococcoidaceae bacterium | reverse complement strand
TCTGCGATAACCACGCCCCGGACGACCTTGAGTTTAAAATGTTCCCGCCGCACTGTATCGAGGGAACCGCCGAGGTGGAGGTAATTCCGGAGCTGGCGGAATATCCGGGCGAAATAGTCCCCAAAAAGCGTTACAGCGGTTTCTACGGCACCGGACTGGAGAAAAAACTGAAAGAGCTAAAGCCGGATAAATTAATCATCTGCGGCGTGCTGACCAATATCTGCGTCCTGCATACCGCCGCCGACGCGAGAAATCGCGATTATGACGTTGAGATACCCGTTGCCTGCGTCGCCTCGCCGGACGAGGCGGCGCACCGCTTTGCCTTGGAGCACATGGAAGGTGTGCTGGGGGCCAGGCTCGTATAGGAGGTGAACCATGCCGTCACCGAAATTTAAACCGTCACCGGAAGTCCTTTCCGGTGATACTGCCGATATTTACTTCGTCCGCACCATCGAAATCCTGCGTAAAGAGAAACTCAACCCGGTGGCGACCATGGAAGTATTCGGGAGTCGCGCCGGGATACTCTGCGGCATCGAGGAAGTCAAGGCGCTGCTGGCCGAAGTGCTACCCGCGGACAACCGCGAGGTGTGGGCGCTGGCGGAGGGAGACGGAATTTCCCCCAAAGAGGTCGTACTGCGTATCACCGCCCCCTACCAGAGCTACGGCGTCTACGAGACGGCTATCGTCGGGATGCTGGCACAGACAAGCGGCTGGGCGACGGCCGCCCGCGAGTGCGTCGACGCCGCCGGGGGCATACCCCTGATAAGCTTCGGGGTGAGGCACGTGCATCCCTCGGTGGCGGGCATGATGGACTACTCGGCGGTGGTGGGGGGCTGTGCCGGCTGCTCCAGCGTCGTCGGGGCGAGACTGGCCGACGTGGAGGCTTCCGGGACGATACCTCATGCCCTGATTATCGTGGTAGGGGATACGGTCGAGGCCACCATGCTCTTCGATAAGCACATGCCGCCGGAGGTGACGCGCGTATCGCTGGTGGACACGTTTAGGGACGAGGCGGAGGAGAGCCTTCGGGTGGCCGGGGCGCTGCGGGAGAGGCTTCAAAGCGTACGACTGGACACGCCTTCCGAGCGGGGTGGGGTCACCGTGGAGCTGGTGAAAGAGGTACGCGCTCGCCTCGACCAGGCGGGGTTCGGTCACGTTAAGATATTCGTCAGCGGCGGCGTCAACCCGGAGCGCATCGCCCGCTTCCTGGAAAGAAAGGCGCCGGTGGACGGTTTCGGCGTAGGTAGTTACATCAGTGGGGCAAGCCCGATAGATTTTACAGCCGACCTTCATGAAATAGAGGGGAAGCCAATTGCGAAGCGCGGTAGAATACCGGGCGTCACGCCTAACCCGCGACTGAAGCAGGTATTATAGTCAAGGAGAATATTATGTGGGAACAAATGATGGCCTTCCTGGAATCCTTTTTTATCTACCCGGGGCTCAACTGGGACATGTTACTCATCGCCGTGGGCCTGGCTCTGGTCTTTGGGGCTATCTGGCTCTGCGCTCACTGGCCGCCGCTGTTTAAGAAGCACTGGCTCTGGGCGGTGGCGGTGGTCAGCGCTTTCCTGACGCTGGTGGCGGTGGCTTTCGTCCAGATACCTCTCCAGACCTGGGTATCGGAGGCAATGGGACATTTCTGGAGCAATGAGACCATTATCGACTGGCTGCTGCTGGCGGGCATACCTGCGGTGCTTATCAGCGGTCTGGTGCAGGAAGGTGCCAAGATGGTGCCGATGGTATTCTGGTGGTGGCGGAGCGGCAGGAATATCGACCCCAAACTAGGGCTGGCGATAGGGGCGATTGCCGGTGCGGCATTCGGCATCTTCGAGGCGTTCTGGGCTCACGGCAGTATTTTCGCCGCCGGATGGACGCTCAACGCGATACAGACGGACGGTTTTATAGGTATCTCGGGGTTCTGGGAAAGGCTGTTTGCCGTGGGCTTCCATACCGCTGTTTCCGCGCTGGTGGGCTATGGCCTGGCAAAAGGCAAGGGATGGCAGTTCTACCTCATCGCCTCCGCGCTGCATGGTCTACTCAATTACGGGGCGGTGGCGTTTCAGTACGCCTACCTGGAAACCGGGTTTTACGGGCTCGTCCAGCTGGAGGTATACGCGGCAGTGCTGACGGTAATAGTTTCCGCGATAGTCCTCCTGCTGCGCTGGCAGAAACGCGAGGATGAAAACGGCGGGGCATCTGAAGAAGTGCCGGAGCCTACCGGCATAGATATTTAGCGGCGCCTGAACTCCAGACGGAGGACTCTTTCGGTATTATCCGCTAGCCTGACGCGTTCATCGATACGCCAGCCGGCCACCCAGATAATCTGCCCTGGCGAGCAAACGATGGGTACACGCCGGCGCCAGGCGCGCGGTATCCTGGCGTCAATCATAAACTCGTTGAGCTTTTTGGTCTGCCCCATGCCCAGCGGCTGAAAGCGGTCGCCGGGTCGGCGGGAGCGCACGGTCAGCCTGTCACCGGTCGCGGCAAAGTCGAACCATGCGGTAAAATCGGCTTCACCGGCGCCCGCCTCGCCCGTCCTCGAGGAAGGCAATACGGCGGCCTCGACATCCCACCCCGGAATAGCGGTAACGCCGGGGATATTCAGTCGGGCTTCACCTTCCAGCGGAGGGAGCGGGCACAGTGACGATGAATCGGCAGACAGCACGTATCTATCGTATTCGACCGCGAATTTAATACCGCCGGGCAGGTCTATCGCCTTGCCGGCCGGTTTATCCAGGGTATCCACCATATCCTCGATGTGACCGGCTTCGATGTCCTTAAGATTGCCCAGCACCGATTCCACGGCGGCGCGCAGCAGGTGGCGTTTCAGCGCCGGTGGCAGGACTGAAAACCCCTCCTTCTTTATAGCCACGCCATCCTTTTCCACTCGCGCTACTTTCCGCCACAGCCGGGAGACTTCCCCGTCGATGAAAGCTAAATCATCGGCGGCGATACGGGCGGTGCGGAGCAGGGCCTCCGCCATCCTGGGATTATAGTTCCGGAGTTCCGGGAGCAGTTGATGGCGGACTTTATTCCGCAGGGGCTCCGTGGAAAGGTTGGAGGTATCGGTGCGGGGAGTCAGGCGGTGCCGCCGGCAGAAGGCTATGGTTTCATCCCGGGTGAGTTCGAGCAAAGGCCTGATGATAACGAGCGATTGCCCGACGGCCTGCCAGCGATTGACGGGCAACAGCCCGCGGAGTCCGCGTGTACCGCTACCCCGGAGGAGGTGCATGAGAATAGTCTCGACATGGTCGTCGGTGGTATGCCCCACCGCCACTTTTTCCGCCCCGACCGATGCGGCAACCTGCGCCAGGAAGGAATAGCGGACTTCCCGCGCCGCTTCTTCCAGGGAAAGGCGGTGCCCCTCCCGGTAGGCTTTAACGTCAATCGATTCTACGGTAGCGCTGATGCCGAGTCGCCGCGCCAGTTTGTTAACATAAGCGGCATCGGCGGCGGAATCGGCGCCGCGCAGACGATGGTCAAGATGGGCGATATGTAGCTGGATATCCAACTCTTTTTTCAGATTAGAGAGGATATACAGCAGGCAGACGGAGTCCGGCCCGCC
>CAYPYL010000150.1:2385-3583 GCA_964414605.1 uncultured Dehalococcoidaceae bacterium | reverse complement strand
CGCCCGGCTTCAAGACGGGTAGTCAGGTGGACGGGCAGACCGGCCTGCATCATCCTGTCCTGGGTGGCGCCGATATCGTAAGGGATGCGGTAAAGACGGAATATCTTGCCTTCGCTGTCGTAAATGGCGTAGCTGGCGCGCGGGTCGCCGTCTCTCGGCTGTCCCAACCCGCCCGGATTGATTATCATCCGGCTTTTCCCGAGCACCAGCCCGATTCCGGGCGATAGGCCAATCGGCAGACATTCGCCGTCTTCCTCTTTGAACGCCGCCGGGGCGTGGGTATGCCCCACCAGGCAGTAGGGTTCCTGGAAAAATTCGAAATTCTTAGCGGCGATACTGGCGGAAAGCACATATTCCATGACCGGCTCCGCCGGACTGCCGTGCGCCAGTAAAAAATCGCCTTTCTCCAGGGTCTGCGGCAGGTTCTCAAGGTAATCGATTTCATCCTGACCGAGCTGGTCCATCGTCCAGCGGCAGGCGGTAGCCGCGTCCGGGTTGAAGTAGGAAAGGTCGATTTTGCCGACGACGGCGAGGTCGTGGTTGCCGACCACGCAGACATGGTTATATTTTCGCAGCAGCTCAATGCAGCGGCAGGGGTCCGGCCCGTAGCCGACGATGTCCCCCAGGCACCATATCTCATCCACTCCGCCCTTCTTGTCGATATCGCCCAGCACCGCCTCGAAGGCCGCCAGATTGGCATGGATATCCGCCAGAACAGCGTAAAGCATTTGGGGATATGATAACAGGTTTAGACTGATATGGCTAGGGACTAACCAAATCCCCCCTCCGCCGTTATATATAGCGAAAGAACGAACGGGAGGGCGGAATAATGAAAGATAAATCGCTGGGGATATGGATGATAGTGATGTTCGGGTTATCCGGCACCGCCATGATAGCGCTGGCCTGGCTCTGGCCGACCCTGCAATCGGAGAGAATCACAGCGACAATCGCCGGTTTTGTAGGAGTCACCATAGCAGTAACCCGCGCCCTCACGTTAAGACAACCGACCGATAAAAAACAGGTGACAGTGGAAGTGGAAAGCGAGTCCTGAACATCATCCTTCACGTAAACAACGCGGAGCGGGCAGATGCCCGCTCCCTTTTTCTTTCGCTAGTTATCTTTTCCCACCCAAAACGCCCAGTATCATCTACGGCTTAGCGCGGTGAAGAATCCCTCTCTAACTCTCCCTTTACCAAAG
>CAYPYL010000150.1:0-2285 GCA_964414605.1 uncultured Dehalococcoidaceae bacterium | reverse complement strand
GGGATAGGTTCACCAGAAAATACAAGGGGGTGAGGTTAAAAATTCTTATTAGGCAATAAACCCCCGCACCATCTCCTCCTCTTCCCGCTTGCTGCTTATCTTACCGTCGAGTCGTGCTTCGCGGAGGGACTGCAATATCTCCTTAATTTTAGGACCCTCCGGTACACCCAGGCCTTTCAGGTCGTTGCCGCTAAGGGCGGGATTGACGTGGCGTAGCACGTTGAGATAAAGCTCGATGTTCTCGGCGGCGGCGGAGTCAGCGCACAATTCAGCGGCCATGAGCGCCGTCAGACCGTACCCGTGGAGCAGTCCGTAAATCAGGCTCGGTGCCAGGCCGGGGGCATCAAGCTCGCCTAATTTTTCCCTGATGGCGGCTGCGTCCCGCAGTACCTGCGACGTTACTCTGGTCAGTTTGAGATAAGAAATAAAGTTCTCCATCTCGCGGGCGGTCAGGCGGTAAGCCAGGAGCGCCAGGTACAGTTGCGGGTGGGGCTCATCGGGGAGGCACTGCTCGCGAGCCAGGGCGAAAGTCTTGCCCAGCCAGTCGTCCCCTTTTAAAGATGGGTGCAGTAACGAAAGCACCCGGAGTTCATCGGCGCGCTGCAACGCCTTCTCCGGCAGTTCTTCCTTGAGGATGAGTTCTAGCTCGTGACGGATACGGTCGCCGCTGACGGTCTTAAGCATGGAGATATCGCGGTTCAGCAGTTCAAGAGTAGAGGACTCGATTTGAAAGTCAAGTCGCGCCTCGTAGCGCAGGGCGCGCCAGATGCGGGTGGCATCATCGGTGAAGCTTTTATCATGCAGCACACGAATTAAACCTTTTTTAAGGTCCTGTCGCCCGCCATGGAGGTCGACTAGCTCGCCGAAGTGGTGCGGATTAAGCTCAATGGCCATGGCATTAACCGTAAAGTCGCGGCGGGCAAGGTCGTCGGCTATGGTGCCGTGTCTTACACTCGGCAGCGCGCCGGGGTGGGAGTAAGTCTCCGAGCGGGCGGCGGCGATATCGGCGCTCCTCCTGCCCCACTTTATTTTAGCCGTGCCGAAACGCGGATGGGCGGTGACCGAGGCCTGGTTGCCCCCGGCTATCTCCTGCGCCAGCTTGATGGCGTCACCCTCAACTACCAGGTCGAGGTCGAAGTTGGTACGTTCCAGAAGCAGGTCGCGCACTACTCCCCCCACCAGGTACAGGCGCTGCTGCCTCTGCTGCGCCGCATCTCCGGCCTGTTTGATAAAGTCGAGCAGGTCGGCGGGCAGCTGCTCCTGCATGCGGTCGGTCAGGTTCATTACTTTTGGCATTTTCCACATTATAGCACAAGCCGTAAAGATATCACGTTTGTTATTTTTTGCCGCAACCGCTTATAATTAACGTTATGAAAGTAGTTGTCATCGTCGGCATGACCGGCTCCGGCAAGTCGGAGGTCGCCCGTATGTTCCGCGAAAGGGGTTTCGCCACGGTCAGGTTCGGCGATATTACCGACGAGGAGGTCAGGAAACAGGGCCTGAAGCTGAACGAGGAGAACGAGCGGCGGGTCAGGGAGTCCCTGCGTGAGAAGTATGGCATGGACGCCTACGCCAGGTTGAGCCAGCCGCGCATTGATGCCGCCCTGAAGACCATGAATGTGGCGGTCGACGGGCTGTATTCGTGGGAGGAATATCTCTATCTCAAGGAACATTACGGAGACAGGTTTTACACCATGGCAGTGTGGTCTTCGCCGAAGGACAGGTACGCCCGACTGGGGAAACGCGGGATAAGGCTGCTGACGCCGCAGGAGGCCGCCGGGCGCGACCGTGCCGAAATCGAAAACCTCAACAAGGGCGGCCCCATCGCCATGGCCGATTTTACCGTCCTGAACGACGCATCGCTGGACGAACTCGAACAGCAGGTAGAAAGGATTATCGATAAACTGAAATGACGGATATACAAAAACGACCGGAACTAGACGAATATTTCCTGAAAATAGCCTCGGTGGTAGCCGAACGTTCCACCTGCCGGAGGCACCACATGGGGGCTATCGCTGTGCGGGACAAGCATATCCTTTCCACCGGTTATAACGGGGCCGCCGCGGGACTGAAAGACTGCCTGGAGCTCGGCTGCCTGCGGGACGAACTTGGAATAAAATCCGGCACAAGGCAGGAAATCTGCCGGGCTATTCATGCCGAACAGAATGCTATTATTCAGGCGGCGCTGCACGGTGTCAGTCTGGAAGGGGCGACCATGTATTGTACGCATACGCCCTGCGTGCTCTGCGCTAAGATGATGGTAAACGCGCGGATAAAGCGGTCGG
>CAYPYL010000149.1:0-3589 GCA_964414605.1 uncultured Dehalococcoidaceae bacterium | reverse complement strand
CCAGTCTTATCGGTCAGGTGCTTATTGAGGAATCGGTGCTGGGCTGGGAAGAGCTGGAGCTTGAAGTGGTGCGTGACGCTAAAAACCAGATGATAACGGTCTGCTTTATTGAAAACGTCGACGCCATGGGGGTACACACCGGGGATTCCTACTGCACGGCTCCCATGCTGACCATCAGCGAAGAGCTTCAAAAACGCCTTCAGGACTACTCGTATAAAATTGTCGAGGCAATAAAAGTAATCGGCGGCACCAACATTCAGTTTGCTCATGACCCCGTGACCGGACGGGTTGTGGTTATTGAGATAAACCCCAGGACTTCCCGCTCATCGGCCCTGGCATCCAAGGCCACGGGTTTTCCCATTGCCTTGATTTCGTCAAAGCTGGCCGCCGGCCTTACCCTGGACGAGATTCCTTACTGGCGCGAAGGCACCCTCGAGAAATACACGCCCTGGGGTGACTATGTCGTCGTCAAATTCGCCCGCTGGGCTTTCGAGAAGTTCAAGGATGCCGGGGACAAGCTGGGAACGCAGATGCGTGCCGTCGGCGAAGTCATGAGCATCGGCAAGAATTATAAAGAGGCTTTTCAAAAAGCCATCCGCTCCCTGGAAATCGGCAGATACGGCCTGGGATTCGCCAAAGATTTCAACCGCAAGTCCCTGGACGAACTTATGGCGCTGTTAAGCGAACCCGGTAGCGAACGGCAGTTCATCATGTACGAGGCTTTACGCAAGGGCGCCGACATTCAGGAACTATACGAGAAGACATATATCAAGCCCTGGTTTATCGAGCAGATGAAGGAACTCGTCGAATTAGAGGAACGGGTTCTCAAATATAAGGGAAAACAATTACCGGACGAATTGCTGACTCAGGCGAAAAAGGACGGTTTCGCCGACCGATACCTTTCACAGCTGCTCGGCGTGGGAGAGAGAGAAATACGCCGGAAACGCCTTTCCCTCGGCGTTAAGGAGGCATGGGATGCCGTCCCGGTGAGCGGGGTGGAAAATGCCGCTTATTATTACTCGACTTATAACGGCACGGACAAAACAACGACCAGCGACCGTAAAAAAGTGATGGTCCTGGGCGGAGGCCCCAACCGCATCGGCCAGGGAATCGAGTTTGATTACTGTTGTGTGCACGCCGCCTTTGCCCTGCGCGACGAGGGGTACGAGACGATAATGGTAAACTGCAATCCGGAGACAGTCTCCACGGATTACGATACCTCGGACAAACTGTATTTCGAGCCCCTGACCGTGGAGGACGTGCTAAGCATTTACGAAAAGGAAAAACCGGTAGGCGTAATCGTCCAATTCGGCGGTCAAACACCCCTTAACATCGCCAATGACCTGGCGGAGGCCGGTGTCAATATTCTGGGCACTTCACCGGAATCAATCGACCTTGCCGAAGATAGAGACCGCTTCCGCCATAGAATGGAAGAATTGAACATACCGATGCCGGCTTCAGGTATGGCCAGCAATCTGGACGAAGCCCTTGTTGTGTCCCAGCAGATAGGCTATCCGCTGATGGTGCGACCTTCTTACGTCCTCGGGGGACGCGGCATGGAGGTGGTATATGACGAGGATATGCTCCGGGAGTACGTTGCGGCGGCGGTAGGAGTTACCCCCGACCGCCCGATTCTTATCGACAAGTTCCTGGAAAACGCCATTGAAGCCGAGGCTGATGCCATCGCTGACGGCACCGACGCCTTCGTGCCGGCCATTATGCAGCATATCGAGCTCGCCGGAATACATTCGGGCGACTCCGCCTGCGTCATCCCTCCGGTCAGCCTGGCGAAAAAGCATATCGATTCGATTAACGACTACACGAAAATGATAGCCCGCGAACTTAACGTGGTCGGCCTGATGAACATGCAGTATGCCATTGCCGACGACACCGTCTACGTACTGGAAGCCAACCCCCGGGCCTCCCGCACGGTACCGATAGTCTCAAAGGTCTGTAATGTCTCCATGGCGCGTATAGCTACCCAGCTAATGCTGGGCAAGTCGCTGACGGAACTCAACCTTAAACCGCTGGTGATTCCTCACTTCGGGGTCAAGGAATCCGTCTTTCCCTTCAATATGCTGCCGGAAGTAGACCCCCTGCTGGGACCGGAGATGCGGTCCACGGGAGAGGTTCTCGGTATAGCTAATGCTTTCGGTCTGGCCTATTTCAAAGCGCAGCAAGCGGCGCGGCAGTCCCTGCCGACGGAAGGAACGGTGTTGATAACGGTCTCACCTAACGATAGACCGGCCGTCCACGATGCCGCCCGGCAGTTTGCCGACCTGGGCTTTAAGATACTGGCAACTCAAGGGACGCACGACTTTCTGGCCGGGAAAGGTATCAACACCGAACTGATACTGAAAATGTATGAGGGACGACCTAACATCGTTGATGCCATTATGAACGGGGAAATTCATCTGGTAATCAACACACCGAGCGGTAAGCTTAGTCAGTATGACGATTCTTACATACGAAAAACAGCTATTAAATATAAAGTACCCTATATAACCACGCTGGCAGCCGCCATGGCCGCTGCGAAGGGAATCGCGGAATACCGCCAGTACCAGCCGGAGGTCAAGTCACTGCAAAGCTATCATGCCGGTATCAAATAGCGTGATACAGCGTGCATTTTATCAGAATATTCTTCATTGCCTTTTCAACTTAAAAAGGATAGAAGTATGAAAAATATATTAGCAGTTACTTTAGCCATCTTATTAATAAGTATTATCAGCTTTGTAGGATGCTCCAAGGAAGCAGCTCCGTCTCCAGCTTCAGCGCCCTACGATGACCCCAGGGAAATAGATACCGGCTATGTTTCCGGGGAAGTGTATGGTGAACCCGGTAAAGAGGTTTATGTATACCTCGGTATACCGTACGCCGCCCCGCCCGTGGGCAACCTGCGCTGGAAACCGCCCCAGCCAGCCGAAACCTGGTCCGGGACTCGGAAATGCACCTCCTTCTGTGACCTGTGTCCGCAGCCGTTTATGTTCGGTCCTAATCTTGCCGGGACCAAAAGTGAAGATTGTCTTTACGTGAACGTCATGACGCCGGCGAAGACGAATGCGGACCGGATGCCGGTAATGGTCTGGCTGCACCCTGGCGGCTATCTCTACGGTACGGCGAACGAGCTGGTCTTCAACGGTATCAAATTGCCCCAGTACGGTATAGTGCAGGTAAACATTAACCACCGCAACGGGGCGATGGGTCTGCTGGCCCATCCCTTGCTTTCTCGAGAATCGCCCAACGGTGTTTCCGGGAACTACATGTTCCTGGATATCATCGCTGCCCTCAAGTGGGTGCAGAAGAATATCGCCGCCTTCGGCGGTGACCCGAACAACGTCACCATCTTCGGTGAGTCCGGTGGCTCCTGGAAGGGGATTGCCCTGATGGCTTCGCCCCTGGCCGAAGGACTTTTCCATAAGGTAATAGGTCAAAGCGGAACCCCAACCGGTAGTTATGCCGGTGCCGCGACTCCTCTTCCTTTAGAGGACATGGAAGCACTGGGAGAGAGGTTGTTTGCCAAGCTTGGTATTGACGACGAACCCGACCCGCTGGCCGCAGCCCGTGCCCTCCCGTGGCAAGAAATTGTCGA
>CAYPYL010000148.1:0-3594 GCA_964414605.1 uncultured Dehalococcoidaceae bacterium | reverse complement strand
GTCCTGGCAAGTCCCATCCTGGCGGCTCTATCGGGGCGGATGCGCGTGATTCTCCTGCCCTCAAAGTAGATATCGCCCTGCTGCGGCTTGTAAAATCCGTTAATGCAGTTCAGCAGGCAGGTCTTGCCGGCGCCGTTGGGGCCGATGATAGCCAGGATTTCCTTATCACGGACATCCACATTGATATCAATCAGCGACTTCACCCCGCCGAAAGACAGGGAAAGGTTTTCTAGCTTTATCTTGACCCCGTCGGGGCTGCCCTGCGTAGGATTATCCTTATCTATCGTCACTTCTTACCCAGCAAATTGTCCTTGTATTCCGTTACCCTGGTACACTCCAGCCCCTGGCACTCAATCACCTTGCCCAGTCTCCGGCTTTTCTCTTTCATTTCTTTAGCCGTTTCCTTATCCGGTTTAGAGTATCTCTGATAACCGGTGCATATTACTGCGCCGTCCGCCGATACGATCAACGTTACTTCGTCGTCAACGGCATCGCAGTAAATAGTAGTCGCGGTAACCTGCCAGTCGGCCATGTTCAGGGTCGATTCTCCCCTTTATTGCTTTACCTATATTACTATTATTCAGGCTGTAATTCAAACGGCAGGGGATATAGCTTACATAATATTTGATATTTTCTCTTGATATTGAGAGGGCTATCAGAGTAAAATAATGAGACGGGCAGGGGAGGGGTTCAGTCAGGTACCCGTATCGTTTCAAGCTTGGCCCGGGGGCTCGTAGCTCAGCGGCAGAGCGGCCGGCTCATAACCGGTTGGTCGTAGGTTCGAATCCTACCGAGCCCACTTTCAAGGCCGATTTTCCAAAATTTAAGCCGGTTTTTTACAGATTTCATAATTACATTGGTGAATTCCCACCTACGCCTGAATTATCTAAGTGATTTCTCTATCAATAAAGTATAATATAAACTCCAACTCTCATAAACTATATGAGAAAATATTGCATTGATATGATATAATATGAAACTCTAAGGAGGTATTAAAATGAAAAAATATTACTCCTTGCTAACGATTATCATGGTAACCTGTCTGCTGCTGTCACTGGTAGTAGGATGTCAAGAAAAACCCGAAATTACTCCAGAGCCGACACCTTCAGAACCCACGGAACCAGCTCCAGAACCAACGCCTTCAGAACCTACAGAACCAACGCCTTCAGAACCCACAGAACCAACGTCTTCAGAACCAACGGAAACAGCCCCAGAGCCAGCACCTTCAGAACCCACAGAACCCCCATCAGAACCCGAAGCTACAGAGCCACTTATACATAGTAGTGCCTACGTTAAGTTCGAAGGTGTTGATGGAGAATCAAAGAGTAAAGACCACGAGGGATGGAGTGAAATAGTATCCTTTAGCCAACCTATCGTTACCCCTGGTGAGAGTGCTACCGGCGCTACTCGGCGAAGGGCAGATGTTATCCTGGAAGACATTATGATTGTAAAAGAAATAGACAAAGCTTCACCCAAATTAGCCGAATCTATCTGTATGGGTAAAGTATTTCCTAAGGTTGAAATACATCTTACCGGGCCTTCAGAGGGGAGTACATGCCAGGGTACTTTTTATGCTTATGAATTGAAGAATGTCATGATAACCAGCTATAAAGTAACAGGTAGTAATCCCTTAGCGTATGCCCTGGTTGCTCCTGCCCCTGACAGCATATTACCTTATAGCGGCCCGTTCATTGTTCAAGCCGTTGATGCTCCTATGGAGGAATTATCTTTGAATTTTGAGGAAATCAAAGTCACTTACACGGAATGCGACTCAACCGGTAAATCTAAAGGCAATGTGGAATATAGCTGGAAAGTCGAGGAGGCAGAGGCGTACTAATGCATGGTGAGAAACAATAACTCTCATAACCGGTTGGTCGTAGGTTCGAATCCTACCGAGCCCACTTTTAAGGCTGATTTTCCAGCAAAGCCGCCAGGTCCGCGTCCCGGTTGCTGTCCTCCGCCACGGCGTATTTTAAATAGTCCAGGCTAATGGTGTAGCCCTCATAATGCTGGCGGTCGAAGCGCGGCACTCCCCAGTCATAGGCGATATCCCGGTCGCCAGAGTTCACCAGCAGCCAGACGTGATTGCACTGCATATACCCTTCGCCTTCCATGTCCAGGTTGCCGACAATCGGCGTCGATTCTATTCCCAGGCCCTCGAAATGACGGTACATGCTTAACGTGCCGTCATCGCAATCGAACTCCGGGGAAGGCTCCGGAACAGAAGGGAAGATAACCGGACTTAACCGTGGCAACGTAAGCATGACAGTCATGATAATGAAGAGAAAAGTCGCGATTTTAAATATGCCGCCGCTGTAATTCCCCATACTGTTTTCATTATATTCAAGCCCGGCGGCAGGGCGGATAAATTTTATTAAGGTTTAATAAAGGTTTGATTAAGTTTTCATAAAGCATTAAAATCCGTTTGCATATACGGCTCCGACTGCCTATACTGTTTGGGTAGCGAAGGAGGTACACAGCATGAAAGTTCTGGGAATCGTCGGCAGCCCCCGCAAGGGCGGCAATACCGAGATAATGATAGAGGAGGCCCTGGCGGCGGCGCGGGAGATGGGGGCGGAAACGGATATCTTCCTGGTGCACGATAAGAATATCGCGGGGTGCGACGGCTGCCACAGCTGCTTTAAGACGGGCAAATGCAAGATAAACGACGATATGCAGGCGTTATACCCCAAGATGCTGGCAGCGGACGCCATACTGTTCGGGAGTCCGGTATATTTCAATTACGTCACCGCGCAGGCCAAGGCCATTATCGACCGTACGTTTTGTTTCCTCAAGGACCATCCGCTTAATGGCAAGGTGGCGGCTTCCGTGCTGACGTTGAGGAAGATAGGCGGCGGGCAGACCCGCGTTCAGCTCTACGGCTGGTTCGTCGTCCAGGGGATGGTGCCGGTCCAGGGTGCCATCGGCTACGGACGTGAACCCGGCGACGTTAAGACCGGCGAGGGGGCGGGAATCGGCACGACGGCGATGGAGGAAGCCCGCGCCGCCGGAAGAGACGTGGTGGAGATGGTGAGGAAATTAACATAATATTCCTTCCACAATTAATAAATGAACTCAATCATTAAAACGCTTAATCGGCTTTCCGGCAGAACGTCGCGACACAACCGGACATTACGCCTGGTCAGGGACTGGGCGGCAAAAGTGCAGGAACTGCTGACGACTTACGAGCTAAACGAGGGCACCAACTGTAAAAAGCTGCTGCAGAACACCGGCGAAGCCAAGCTAGACCTTACGGCAATATATTATAACGGACGGTCACTCGTCGATAAGGCCGCCATTTTTAAAGACAGAGAAATCTCAAAATTCATTGCCTTTATCGTTGATGAGGCGGAGAGTATCAGAAGATATCTCATGAATCCTTCTTTGCAGATAGATAGACTGCGGACAGGCGTGCACAACCTGTATTCATCTTTCGGGTCTTTGCGTGACGAACTCTCCAGGACCGAATTCATGTGAACAAGACAACGCTCATTTCAAAAACCTAAGCAGGGGAGCAACCCTACATTATTATGTAAATTATATTCTACACGTACGTAACACTACATAACGTATATTGTGCGCCCCATAATATTT
>CAYPYL010000147.1:0-3606 GCA_964414605.1 uncultured Dehalococcoidaceae bacterium | reverse complement strand
AGAAGCCCATTACGGCCCCGCTGGAGAAAGCTATTTTCAGTCCTTTCGCCCAGCTATCGATAGCCGCATGGGCTGTCCTGACATTAGCCTTGGTGGCAATGTTCATGCCCAGCCAGCCCGATAGCGCCGAGGTGACCGTACCGGCCAGATAAGCCACGGCGACATATGGTTTGGGGTCAATAAAAACAGCCAGGACGACGAATACGACGGCCGTGAATGCCGATAGAGTCAAAAATTCGCGGCGAAGAAAAGCCATGGCGCCCTGCCGTATGGCACTGGCTATCGACTTCATTCGCTGGTTGCCTTCGCTTTCGCGCAGTATTGAGAAAGCCAGATAACCGACGAAAGCCAGGCCAAGCACCGCCCCCACTATAACCAGCAGCTTCAGTACCCATTCTTCCATGAGTATACCTCCCGGTGACTGTTTTACGTTCCGGCATAAAAAAAGGAGGTCTTGTTAACCTCCCTTTTTCGATTACGTTATATGGGAAAGTATTTTATCCATCAGGTTGAAGGCAGTTTATCATAATTTTACTTCAAGGTCAATAAAAAGATATATATCTTAAGTAGTATTACCGTCCCCGGTTGATGATAGCGATGATTTCTTTGCCGTACTTGTTTACCCTTCTCTCTCCGAAACCCTTGATGCCGTATAGCTCCTTGATGGATGTCGGGCGCAGTTTGATAATCTGCTTCAGCCACGAATTTCGGGCGATGATAAACGACGCCAGGTTTTCCTCGTTAGCCTTATGGTCTCTCCAATCGGATAACGCGCGATAAATTTCCAACTCGATGCTGTCGAGGTCGGGTTCTTCGTGGTGCGAAACCTCTTCCTCTTCCTGCCGGGCGCTCTTTTGAGTTGAACTAGACTTCTTCCCGACTTTACCCTGCAGTGTCTCCAGCTTTTTCTCCAATGTGTCCTGCCTCATCGCCAGGGTGAGGTCGCTGCGTGTCCTTTCCAGAACGCCGCGTACCATATCGGTAGTGCGCCGCAATCCGCCGGTTATGGCATCCGGGAAATCCATGGTAACGAGGACGCTGTATATGTCGTCCATGACCATCAGGAGCTCCTCGCCACGTGAAAGGTCGCCCCGCCGCATGGCGTCCAGCAGGTAGCGCCTTACCTCGCCGACCGCCTCGCCGAGACCGTTGAGATAGGCAGCGGGACCGACGCCCATCGACCTGGGTTTGGGCAGGTTTTTGCCGGTTACCAGCGCCAGCGTTATATTGGCCTCGGCAAACTCCTTCTGGGCATCTCTTACTGCTCCGGTACTGTTGAGCTCGATGTGGTCCTTGATCGATTCTTCGGCGTCGGCAATCAGGCTCCGTGCCGTCTTAATCAGTTCATTTGCCTTATCGAATTCCTGGCGGTGCACAGCGCGTATGGCGTTGCTGCAGTATCGTATCGCATCGCGGCACAGGGGCAGCATCTGTTCCCGGGCCTCATCTTTGGCCGATAGGTCTTTGCGTGCCTGTTCCGATATCGATTCCAGATTATCCAACTTTATTCCTCTTCGATTATTTTTACCAGCTGCCTGGTTGCTGTTTCAATGTCATCGGCTGCCATTACGGCGCTTATCACAGCGGCAGCATCGGCGCCGGCTTTTAAAACCTCACGCAGATTACTCTTATTAATACCACCAATCGCCACGATGGGCAAGTCAACCGCCCGGCGTATCTCCATAATTCTGCCCGGCCCCACCACCTCGGCCTTCTCCTTGGTGGCGGTGGCGTACATGGCGCCGACCCCTATATAGTCAGCCCCGCCGGAGTAAGCAGATTGGGCTTCTTCTATAGTTCGAGCCGAGCCGCCGAGTATCTTATCGATGGGCAGGAGGCTTCGCGCCGTTGCCACGGGCAGGTCGTCGCGGCCCACGTGGAGTCCGTCGGCATTGGAAGCCAGGGCTACATCCAGCTTGTCGTTGACGATGAACAGCACGTCGTGTTTCGCACAGAGTTTTTGCATCTCTTCCGCGGCGGTAATGAGACTCCGTGTGTTATTTTCCTTGTCCCTTAGCTGTATCGTCCTTGCCCCTCCCCTGATTGCCTGGCCGGCGGTTTCTACGGGACTTCGTCCCTTTAGTAATGCCGTATCGACGATTACATAGAGCCCCTTGAGGCGTTTTATCCTGTCCTGCCGCAGCATCCGGGAGAGGAGTTCTTTTTCAACGGTATATACGGCGAACCTCAACCGCCGATATTTATCCGTGTCCAGCGGTATATCCGGTGATTTAGCGGTTTCCTCCATGACCCTTAAAGATTCCTGCACGCGCCTGGCATTGGCGATGATGGTCTCTTTTACGCCGCGTTTCTTTCCCTGTGTTGCCGCTTCCATATCAGCGCCGATGTCACCCTGCGAGTCCCTGGCACCGATAAGCTGTTCCTGTAATGTGTTATCCACGTTCAATATATCGTGCCGCATATCCTTTAGCTGCTGGGTAATCGTCGCATCGTTTAGCGAGAGGCGCGCGAACTCTTCCAGGACGCGCAGACCTTCGCCGGCCCGGTTGAGATTGGCGTCGATAATGCGGAGGCTCTCTTCAGATGTGGCTTTCATGGCGGCGCTACCTCGGTGGTTAATTCTAGCATAGCCGTATCATCAGGTAAAGACGGACGCCGTTACGCCGCTTCCACGGCGTTTTCAATCAGTTCTATGCGGGATACCTTGCCCCTGGTATTCATCTCTATGGCGACAACGTCTATTCTCCAGGCGGCGGGGAGGTCAAGGCGGTTCTGGCCGTAGTGGGCGGCTACCGTTCTCAATTTTTCCATCTTGGCGGGCGTTATGGATTCCTCCGGCGTGCCGAACCGCCGGCTTTTTTTCGTTCTTACTTCGATGAATACCAGCGTGTCCCGCTGTTGCGCGATTATATCAATTTCTCCGGCGGGACAGCGGTAGTTGGTCTCGATGATGCTGTAGCCGTTCCTGCCGAGGAAGTCACAGGCGAGCTTTTCGCCAAGTATCCCGGTCTCACGCCTTCTCATATGCCCCGACCTGCCAGCTGATTTACGGGACGGAAAGACCTCCGGTGAAGTCGGCACGGTCCGATTTCACGCAGGCTGTTGAGGTGCTCCCTGGTGCCGTAGCCCTTGTGACCGGCAAAACCATATCCGGGGTATTCTGCATCCATCTCCGTCACCAAGCGGTCGCGTGTGACCTTGGCGATTATCGAAGCGCAGGCTATCGAAAAACAGAGTCCGTCTCCGTTGACGATTCCTTTTTGGGGTAAAGATATTTCCGGGATGCGGAAATAATCTATGAGGAGAAACTGGGGTTCCGGCTTCAGCTGCCTGATTGCCGCTATCATTGCCAGCCGGGTTGCCCTGGCTATACCTATAGCATCGATAATATCATTAGATTCGGCGCCGATGCCCACGGATATAGCCGTTTCACGTATGTGCTCGTAGAGATATTCGCGTTGGGACGGACGCAGCTGCTTGCTGTCCCTTACTTTAGAACGCCAGCGGACCTTGAAATCGCGCGGCAGGATAACCGCTGCGGCCACTACCGGCCCCATCAAAGCCCCCCGCCCCACCTCGTCCACTCCAGCAATGAACAGGTAGCCCCTGGACTTCAGCAGTTTTTCTTCCGCTAACGATGGCTTA
>CAYPYL010000146.1:0-3614 GCA_964414605.1 uncultured Dehalococcoidaceae bacterium | reverse complement strand
GCAGCACTTCTATCTCGTCGCCGCCGATTATCGTATAACCGGACTCGTCCTCCTCCTCGTCTTCCACTTTCAGCAGCTTATCGCCGACGTAGGGACGGAACTGTTCCATTCCCTTCGGGGGGAATGACAGCTTCCCGACCTGACTGGGGTGCTGGTAAGTTTCCCTGATGATAATGGTCATCATGTCCATAGTGGACTTTACTACCGATGCCGTATACTGATTGCCCCCCAGCATCAGCCGGATAAGCCGCTGGGCATACTTGGGATCCACCTTGCCCATATAGACATCGCGCCTGTTTTCTACGGACAGAACCGAGCCCTCAACCTTTAACACCACCTTGTCTCCCGCCACCATTCTGGCGCGGTTTTCCTTGGGCGCCAGTTCGTACAGCGTAACCACCCCGGCTTTGCCTATTTCCTCGATAAAGTGGTGGGGGTCCACCGTGTCCGTCTCCACCTCGTCGTTGTCCGATTCCCCGAGGTCACTCAAGCGCCGCAGATTCCTGGCGGCAATAGCATTATAGGGGTCCAGCTGTATCGTTCGATTGTACGCCTCGCGGGCCAGCGCGTACTGCCCCAGTTCCATATAGGCTCTCCCCAGGCGATTACAGGCATCTACATCATCCGGGAAACTCTCGATGATTTCTTTATTGACCTCTACGGCCTCCTGCCAGCGTGCCTGCATCGCCAGGTCAATGGCCTCTTTGCTGCGTTGCTGTTTGAGCCTGATTATTCTTTCGTCGTCGCGCGTCATCTTTCCCTGAAAACCAGCATAAATTTTAAGTAATTAATTCTACACTAATAGAATACATCATACAAGGGGTTTTTGCTCAAAAAATTTACCGTTGACAAATTGCCCCTTCGGCAGATAGAATTTAATTAGGGGATTAGTTAAATTCTAAAGGAGACAGGACTAAAATGCAAGATAAGGTGGAAGAAGTACTCAATAAAGTACGTCCGGTTCTGGAAAGGGATGGAGGAAACGTAGAGCTAGTCGGGGTCGATAACGGCACCGTAAAAGTAAAATTGGTCGGCGCCTGCGCCGGCTGCCCATTATCACAGTTAACCCTGAAGAACGGGATTGAACGGATACTCAAACAGGAGATTCCTGAAGTCAAAGAGGTAGTCTCGGTCTAGAGACCTCCCGACGATTTTTCTTAGTCCTCTGTTTCCAGCTCAAAAGCACGATGCAGGGCCCGCACCGCGTCCTCTACTCCTGCCTCGTCGATAATACAGGTAATTCTTATTTCCGACGTAGAGATTAGCTGGATATTTATATTTTCCTTTTTTAACGCATCGAACATGCGCGCGGCATAGCCGGGGGCATACTGCATGCCGGTGCCGATGATGCTGACTTTACCGAGTTTCGAATCGCTGACGCACTCCCTGGCGCCGATGGTCCCGGCTACCGACTCTACTACCGCCATCGCCGCCTTTAACTCGCCCTTCGCCACGGTGAAGGTAAGGTCGGTGATATTCTCAATGCTGGCGTTCTGAACAATGGTATCGACGCTGATACCGGCCTCCGCCAGGGGAACAAAGATTGCCGCGGCGATGCCCGGACGGTCGGGTATGCCGACCACGGTTATCTTGGCCACATCAAGGTCATGGGCGATACCTCTAACTTTATTTCGTACTTCCATAGACACCTCTTTGTGTATTAACGTACCGGGGTTATCATTAAAGCTGGACGCTACTATAATAGGGACGCTGAAAAGCTCGCCCAACTCAACCGCGCGGGGGTGAATCGCCTTGAACCCGTAGGTTACCATCTCCAGCATTTCCTCATAGCTGATTTCCTTAAGTTTCCGCGCCTCCGGGAAAAGCCGCGGGTCGGCGGAATAGATTCCGTCAACATCGGTGTATCTTTCACATCTTTCCGCCTTGAGGCCGGCCGCCAGCGCCACCGCTGTGGTATCCGAGCCGCCCCTCCCCAGGGTGGTGATATCCATATCCTCGGTAATCCCCTGAAATCCGGCTACAATGACGATATTGCCCCTGTCCAGTTCCCTGACCACCCGCTTGGGGTCGATATCCGTAATCCGGGCCTTGCTGAAAGCGGCGTCCGTCCTGATGCCGGCCTGCGCGCCGCTAAGGCTGATGGCCGGGTAACCCATGTCGTGCAGCGCCATCGCCAGCAGGGTGCTGGATACCACCTCGCCGGTGGAGAGCAGCACGTCGAACTCCCGTGTGTGCGGATGTTTGGCAACCTGATAGGCAAGTTCAACCAGATTATCGGTGGTATCGCCCATTGCCGAAATGACCACCACCACCTGGTTGCCGGCCTCCTTGGTCCTGACGATGCGCCGGGCGACGTTCTTTATCTTTTCCGCGTCAGCCACCGAGCTACCGCCGTATTTCTGCACGATTAATGCCATTTAAGTATATCCTCAATTGCGCAATTGCGCACTTGCTCGACTGGTAGACCCTGTATTACTCCCCCAGCAGCCTGCCCATTATTTTATAACCTTCCTCGATGAAAACGCCAGTTTTACCCGCCTCGGCCTCGGTAAACCGTTTCGCCCCGTTGGGCTCCACCCCACTGCCCCAGATTAAAAAGGGCACCGGGTCGGGGCTGTGGGTGCGCAGCTTTATCGGGGTGGGGTGGTCGGGCATAATAAGCGCCCTGAAATCCTCACCGCGCCGCTCCAGTAGCCTACCGACTACTTCCCCGTCTATCTTCTGGATAGCCGCTATCTTCTCATCAATCAGGCCGCCGTGGCCGGCTTCGTCCGGCGCCTCGATGTGCACCACCGCCAGGTCGTACCGTTTAAGGGCTTCGAGGGCGCCCGTTATCTGGGCGGCGTTATCGTTATCCGGCCCGTCCGTCACACCCTCGATATTCAGCACCTCCATACCCGCCATCTTGGCCAGCCCTTTCAGCAAATCGACCCCCGATGTCATGGCGGCGTCAAGGCCGTAGACTTCCCTGAAGGGCGGCATCGCAGGAAGCTCGCCACTGCCCCAGAATAGCCAGATAGAGGTAACGGGCAGGTCGCCCCGCTCCCGGCGCGCCACGTTGATTATATGGCCTCTCAACAGGGTCTCCGAGCGCCTCATGAGGTCGATTAGCAGGTCGCTGCCTTCGCCTTTCGGCAGGAAGTCAGCTACGGGCTTCCCGGGAATATCGTGGGGAGGCATGCAGAGAGCTTTTAAGGCTTCTTCATGTCCCTTTATTTTTAAGATATGGCGGTAGCTGACGCCGGGGTAAAACGTAATATCCTCGCTGCCGAGCTCTTTATTGAGAGCCGCGATGATTTCCTTCGCCTCGTTGGTAGTTATGTGGCCGGCGCTGTAGTCGTGCATTTTCCCGTCCCGCACCGATACCAGGTTGCAGCGGAATACTACGTCGCCCTTGCTGATATCAATGCCCATGCTCCTGGCCTCGATGGAGGCCCGGCCCTTGTAATATATCTTGGGGTCGTAACCCAGCACCGACATGCAGGCGCAGGCGCTGCTCGGTTCCATGCCCGGCGGCACGGTGCGCACCATCCCCGCCATGCCCTCTGATGCCATTTTATCCAGGTTGGGCGTCCGGGCAAGCTCCAGGCAGGTCTTACCGCCCCGCTCCGGCAGGGGCAGCCCCGCGGCCCCGTCTATTATTAAAATAATAT
>CAYPYL010000145.1:0-3641 GCA_964414605.1 uncultured Dehalococcoidaceae bacterium | reverse complement strand
GGGAGGGGATATCCAGGTGGTTGGTGGGCTCGTCCAGGAGGAGGAAGTTGGCCGGGCGGGTCAGCATCTTGGCTATGGCGAGTCGCGTCTTTTCCCCGCCGGAAAGGACTACCACCTTTTTCAGGATGTCATCCCCACTGAAGAGGAATGCCCCCAGCAGCCCCCTCAACTTTTGCTCCGGCTCGTCCGGCGCCAGCTGCTGCAGCTCGCCGATAATCGTGTTGAGGGGATTGAGCAGCTCGATGTAGTACTGGGCGAAATATGCGGTAGTTGCGTTATGACCCGGTAGTCGCTCGCCCTTTTCAAAGGGCAGCACTCCGGCCAGTATCTTGAGCAGGGTGGTCTTGCCGGCGCCGTTCGGCCCGATGAGAGCCACTTTATCCCCGCGCTCCAGCACCAGGTTAAGGTCGCGATATACGGCTTTGGTATTATACGATTTTTCGATATTCCGGAGGGTGATGACGGCGTGGCCGCTGCGCGGCGGCTCCGGGAAGGAGAACCTGATTTTTTTGGTCGACCGCGGCACGACTACTCGCTCCATCTTTTCCAGCTTTTTAATCCTGCTCTGCACCTGGGTCGCCTTGGTGTTCTTGGCGCGGAACCGCTCGATGAAGCGCATTTCCTTCTTTATCCTGGCTTCCTGTCTCCTGGCCGTGGAATGTTTGACCTTCAGGTCTTTCTCCCGCGAAAGGACATAGCCGTCGTAGTCGCCACGGAAGAAGATGACCTCGTCTTCTTCGATGGCGATTATCTTTTTTGCCACGATGTTCAGGAAGGCGCGGTCGTGCGAGGTAACGATAACCGCCCCGTGATAGTTTTTCAGGTAGGTCTCGAACCAGCGAGTGGTCTCCAGGTCGAGGTAGTTGGTCGGCTCGTCCAGGATTAAAAGGTCGGGATTGAGAAAGAGGAGCTTGGCAAGCTCGACGCGCGTGAGCCAGCCACCGCTAAGCTCCGAGAGCGGACGCTGGAACTCCGATTCGTCAAAGCCCAGGCCGGAGAGGATGATGCGGGCTTCGTACTCGGCGTCGTAGCCGCCGGTCGACTCGAATTCATGTTGGAGTTCCCCCAGTTCGCGCAGCATGGCGGCCGTGTTTTCCCCGTCTTTTTCTTCGGCCAGTTCTTCCCGCAGCAGCTGTATCTTATGGGCGAGGTTATTTATCCTCCCGGAGGAGGCGATAACTTCGTCCAGCAGCTTGCGCCGGGAGGTCGGCTGGATATCCTGCCGCAGATAGCCGATGGTGGTATCGCGGCGCGTGGAAACGCTGCCGGTATCCGGGCTCAAGCTGCCGGAAATAATATCGAACAGCGTGGTCTTGCCCGTGCCGTTCCGGCCGATAACGGCGATGCGGTCCCCCATGCCGACGGTAAAGCTGACACCGCTGAAGAGGTACCGCGCGTTATATGATTTTGATATGTTGTAGACGTTCAGCATTTAATTATTTCACCATATATATACCCGCGTAAATAAAGCAGGGACGATTGCATGGTAGCAAATTTCCGGGCTTACTTCAATAGCTGCGAAAATAGCCGGTGAATCAGGCGCGCCCCAGCATCAGCAGGCTGCTGCCCCGCCGCCGCTCCCGCGTTTTTACGCGGAGCAGGTGCTGCGACTCCACGTAAGCGACGAGACGGGTGACGGCCGTCGAGCCTGCCGCCAGGATTATCATTCCATCGTTGGCGAGACGTTCGGCCGCCTGACGGAGCGTTAAAATAGCGGCGTTCCTGCCTTCTTCCTCCCTCAATACACCGATAATGAGGTCGGCCTTCTCTCCATTTTGAGATGCTATTCCGGCCCGGTGGGAGGTGTGGATACATTCCGGGGGGCAACCGTTGAGAGTCAGGTTGAGCCGGGAATACCTCAGCGCCAGCAGGTCCCTATCAACGAGGATAATGCTTTCTGGCTGGAAGAGCTTCCAGAGCGCCACCGCCGTGTGTCCCTGCCCCGGATTGTACACCACGGCGCTTGTGATGTTCTTTTCCCGTATATCTCTTAAGGCTTTAATCAGCATTTCGCTGCTGTGGCTCAAAGAATCGAACTCCGGCAGGCCGTAAGCGGTCTGCATGGTATATTCAAGACCCTCCCGCTGCACTGTGAAGTCGCCGCGGCGGTAAACGCCGCGCTCCACGGAATTGCGGTCCGGTTTTGCAGGTTCATGTACCCCGGCAAACCGGTAGTGGAAAACGACATGGCCGGTCCTGTTACGCTTTAAAATAACCTCGATTCTCGGTGTGCCCTCCAGGATTTCAGTTACAAGCGGTTCCAGCGGGGCTACCGCCACCATCGCGGCCAGGCCGCCGGGCGTGAGGTAACAGGCGTCTTCCCGCAGGATATATGAGATTACCGTTTCTCCGGCTTTACCGGGGATGTTGGAGGCAATGAGGTCGAAGTCCTGCCTTTTCACATCGTCGTAACCCATGCTGCCGTAGATATCCGCGCCGTCCAGCCCGTTCAGTTCTGCGTTCTGCCGCGAGTATTCGATGGCCAGGGCATCCCTATCTACCATGTGGACATCGCTGTCAGGATATAAAGATTTTAGCGTAAGACCGATGGGACCATAACCGCAGCCGAGGTCGAGGATACGCCCCGGTCTGGCATAGTCGGACTCGACGATAGTGCGCAGGAGGAACCTGGTGCCGGTGTCAATATCGTGGCTGCTGAAAAGCTCCTGCGACGTCCTGAACCGGAGACTTTGATTCCGGACGCGGAGGGTCACTGTCTTGTGGAAATATACGTCTTCATCCATCGGCCGATTTGCCTTCCTGGAAGCGGGGTGGTGAAAAGGGGATGCTATATCCTTTACTATAATTGCTGGAGAAACCTCTGGGCGGACATGCCGGCGGTAGCGCCGTCTCCCACGGCCGTGGAGACCTGCCCGGGTGAGTCGCTCCGGATATCGCCGGCGGCAAAGATTCCGGGAACCTCCGTATTCATCGATTCGTTAACGATAACCTGCTTGTGTTCGTCCAGCGGCACGACCCCTTCCAGGTAGTCCGTGCTGGGGTCGAGGCCGACGTGCACCAGGACGCCGTCCACCTTGAGGCTTTCCTTTTTCCCGTCTTCCGTAACTATATCTATCGCCTCAACCCGGCTCTCTCCCGTTATCGCCCCGACCTTTGCCCCGCAGCGCACCTCTATCTTGGGATTTTCCCTTACCCTGTCCTGGAGGACCGCGGTGGCCGTCAGCGAGGGCATCGCCTCGATAATGATAACTTTCGAGGCGATGTTGGCCATGTAGAGGGCTTCGGTAACGCCGGCGTCGCCGCCGCCGCAGACCGCCAGAACGCGGTCGGAGAACTCCCCCCCGTCGCAGAAGGCGCAATTGATGACGCCGTTGCCGCGGAACTTGTCTTCGCCGGGCACGCCCAGCTTCCTGGGTACGGAGCCCCCGGCGATAATCAATGTGGAGGTCGTATAGCTCGCGCCGTCCATGCACATTACCGACTTCGTACCGGGAGAAGCCTCTACGGAGATTACCTCGTTACGCTCGGTTTTCAGTCCGTACTTCAGCGCCTGCCCCTTCATCTCCATGCCGAGCACGGAGCCGACGACGCCCTCGGGAAAACCGGGGTAGTTCTCGATGCTGGCAACGTTCATGATGTACCCGCCGACGCTCTCCTTCTCCAGGAGAAGGGTGCGGCGT
>CAYPYL010000144.1:0-3673 GCA_964414605.1 uncultured Dehalococcoidaceae bacterium | reverse complement strand
AACTGTGGACGGGCGTATTGTCCATCTGAATATAGGTGCCCGACCTCTGGCTGGTGTCATCCAGGACGACGCCTGCCTCGAGCATCTTTTTCCGGGCATTTTGCGGGAGACTGGAAAGGTCCTCCGTGTAGGAGTGCTTTTCATCCTCGCCGACGAATTTACTGATATCAATATCTTCACCGAGAGCCGCCGCTTTATTCACGGCAGCTTTCGCTTTTGCCTTGTAGTCGGTGGAAGCCTTCTTCTTACTCATTTATCGGCAGCCTCCCGATATTGCATTTGATACATTCATCGTAGCCCTTCTCCCGGATCGTGGCAAGCATTTCATGAGGGTCGCCCTCGCATCCGATGGTGCCGTTGCACATCACGTAACCGGTACGGGCGTTGACGTAGTCCAGGATATGACCGGTGTGCGTGATAATCAGCCCCATGCATTTACGGTCCTTAATCGGGCAGTCTTTTTCGAGAAGCTCGTTCATAAGCTCCCCGATGAGGACGATATTCACCAGGTCCACTCCGGATTCCGGCTCGTCCATGAGGGTTAGTTCCGGTTTTTGGGCGAGCAGCTGCATCAACTCGGAACGCTTGATTTCACCCCCGGAAAAACCGTAGTTGATATCCCTCTCCAGGAAATCAGCCAGGTCGGCCCTTTCCGCCAGACTGGCGATGGCTTTATCGTCCGCGCCCTTTTTCAGACAGGCGCCTACCATGTCGCGGGTCCTGACACCGCGTACCACCGGCGGCCGCTGGAAAGACATGCCGATGCCCAGGCGCGCCCTTTCATCCACGGTTAAGCCCGTGATATCTTTGCCCTTGAAGTTGATGCTGCCCCGGGTGACCTTGTACTTGGGAAAACCCATGATAGCCATGAGTAAGGTACTTTTGCCGGCACCGTTGGGACCGAAGAGGACATGGGTCTCGCCGTTCTTTATCGTCAGGTTGATATCATGAATGATTTCCTTGCCCTCCACGGCCACAGAGAGGTCTCTGATTTTAAGCATTTTTCTCTCCTGTAAAAGGATTACTTTTTCTGTTATTAACTTTAGCCGCCGTCCAGAGACGGGTGCTCTTTCTGGACGAAATATGCCGCCGGGTTCTTGAGAAACTCGTAATAGTCAAGGAGGACCCGGTGATGTTCCTCTTCCTCAACGGCTAAAGCCTCGTAGAACCGCTTCTCCGCGTCATACGCGGCCTTGCCGCCCCGGCGTTTATAATAATCGAAGGTCTCATTCTCCATTTCCATGGCTTTCTGCACGGCATCGAGTTCCGTGGGGATGGCATTAATATCTTTATCCATCTGCTCCATCGCTTTTGAGAACACCGTCCTCAAGCTCTTGCCGCCGTCGGAACGGAGCTTCTTCTCGGGCCAGCCCTTCTGGGCACTGATATCTTTATAGATATCTTCAAAGACCTTCCGATGAAGATCTTCTTCGGCGGCCAACTGCCCCAGCAATTTCTTCCCCAGCTCATTCTTACTTGCCCGGCTGGCTTCCAGATAAAATTCCTTACCGTCAATTTCCATCTGAATAGCCGTTTTAAGCGCTTTTAGTGTGGTATCCTGCTCTTTTGCCATAAGACACCTCCTCTCCGGCTCACTCTTATACAGTGCCGGATTTTACCATACCTTTGCTGCGTAACGAATGATAGAATGAAATCACTTTAATGTCAACACGTCACGTAACTACTTAGTGAATATTTTAACGGCTATAACGTTCCGTGTATGTGATAAAAGTTCCAAAAATCTTTTTTAGCACCGCAAAAATGAACATCAAGGACAAAAGCCCTTCCACGTTTTATATTCCTCAATCGTGCAATCTATTCTCTTAACCACCTTACTTACATAAATTACTATTGGTACTGTGATAATTATCACATACATAGATGCATACATTTTTTAAAATTTTAGTAATAACTGGCGGGGAGGTAATAAGATGAATTTTACCCGAGCTCTCGAAGTCTTAATTATGCTACTGGGACTGGTAGCCGTGGTGATAGGCGGCGTCTTTATCGGGATGGGATTCGCCAAGCAGAACCTCATCGTGGACAGGATGGAGATTGAGCAGGTAACGCTGGCCCTGGACCCCGATAATCCGGACGTGTACACCCTAATTACGGATATCGACTCGGCTCAAAAAGCCGCCGACACCATCGCCGAACATCGCCGCAACATAGCTCCCACTTACCAGGACCTGCTGGGCGGCGGTCGCTACGACCCGACTAATCCCGCCCACCTGTCTTACGCGCAGGCGATGAACCTTGAGAACTACCTGTACCTGGCGGTAGCCGCTTTCGGTCTCGTTCAGGTCGCGCTGGCCAGTGGGGCTTTCATGGTCATTACCGGTCTTGCGCTCGGCGGTACCGGTTGGGCGCTGCTCCGCGTCTACCACGCTCATTCCTGAAGACGGGCGCGGTCTAAATCTGCCCGGCTGTTTGCACCGCGATAATCGGGCGGTTGATGGTCAGTCATAACCGCCTGTGTTATACTGTTTACGGTGGGGACACCTCCGCACCGGCGTTGAAAACAACCGGCTAAAGAAGGGAGAATAGCCATGTCCAGAAAGATAAGCCTTTCCATTAATGATATGCCTATCGATCTCGATTACTTTGTCGAGAATTACATCGACCATGTTGTCGGCGGTATTGTTTCCAGCCTGAAAGACACGGAGCAAATTCAAAACCTGGAGCTTGTCATCGATAACGAGGGGCAGGTGACGATAAATCTTAACGGCGCCGATGTCCCGCTGAAGTATTTCCCCATCGAGATAATCAAAAGCACCATCGAGGGCTTGGTCGCGCCGCTGAAGGGCGTGGACAGCGCCGTTAGCAAGCTGGAACTCAACATCGCCAGATAAACCTAAAGGGACGTCTCTTCAGGCGGATGTCTCACAGAGTTCGATATCTCCCCAGACGCCGACGTCCTTGCCGACGATGATGATAATGCCCCTCAATCCTTCTATGCCCCGGCCGAACTCTATCGCATTATCGATATCCCCACGGTCTTGCACGCGATTGCCGATTGCCGTTCCGGCGGCATCGGCCAGGGCCGCCGAAGCGGAAACCACCACAACCGCGTCCGCCTTGCCGTAGCTCAAGGAATGCCCCACCGTGCCCGACGATGTGCAGATTCCCAAGGGCGTATCTTGAGGCTTCACTACGAGACCAATTTTCCCCGTCAAAGGAGAATCCCCGGCATATACCCCGACCGTCCTTTTCCGGGCAGTTTTCAGGAAGATATCGCCGCCGTTTTCCACGATTATCTCCGGGGAAAAGTCCAGCAGTTCCCGGCCGACGCACTCGGCGATGGCTCCCGCCACCGCCGCCATCGGCCCCACACCGACTTTCCACCCCGCCTCCGCCATCCGCCCGACGATAGCCGGGGCGATTCCAGGCAGGGCCAGGGGTTCTAAAGATTCCTGAAAAGCGGGGTTGCGCCTGATATAACCCTCAAGCTGACGGCGGTATTTTATCACCAGACGGCGGGCTTTCCTCTGCAGGTCAGCAGCAGCGCGAATATATAAATCGGTTTCCTTTTCAGTTACGCTAAAGGCGAAAAGGTCTTTGCCCTCAATCCAGTGGCGGTAGGTCCTCGGCTGATAGGTGTTTTCTTTCATTTATAGTCTTCCGCCAATATGGCATACTGGTATGAATCGAACCAGATTGGCTGCCCGTCTTT
>CAYPYL010000143.1:0-3707 GCA_964414605.1 uncultured Dehalococcoidaceae bacterium | reverse complement strand
AGGCTAAAGAGCTGGCCGAGATGGGCATGATTCCCGCCGGACTCCACCGCAACCGCGAATTCCGTAAGAAAATGGTGGATATCGCCGAAACGGTACCCCTGTACCTCCAGGACATCCTCTTCGACCCCCAGACGTCGGGGGGGCTGCTGATAGCAGTACCTCATGAAAAGGCCTGGATACTGCTGGAAAAAATGCAGGGGAAAGGCGTGGCGGATGCCGCCATCATCGGTGAGGTGGTGGAAAAGAAGGGGAGGATTATCATAAACTGACAATTGCAGCGCGACATGAAGATGCTTGAGAGTCTTAAGAATTTCAGGATACCCCGTCCGGTGGTGAAGGCGCCGGATATCAAGGGAATGCTGAATATCACCACCAAAAGAGAAAAGACGAGGGAGACGATTTGCGCCGCTATAAAGTCGCGGCGCCTTATCGAGTTTTACTACCACGGCGGCTACCGCACGGTGGAGCCTTTCTGCCTCGGCGTGGTCATGCTAGGCGAGCGGGATAATGAGTCGCTCCTCTGCTACCAGGTCGGGGGATTCAGTGAATTGAGGGAGGTGGTGGAGTGGAAGCTGTACCGCGCCTCGGAGATAGAGGATATCGCCATATTGAACGAGCAGTTTAGCGGGGACCGGCCGGGCTACGACCCGGATAATATCGATATGATAGTGATTCATTGCTGCATGACTCCGGTGAAAGGCGCGCCGGAGGCAAAAGCGGCGGTAAAGCCGGAAATCGGTGGAACTAAGAAAGTGGATTTACGGGCTTTAACTCACAACGAGCTGATGAGAAGGTTCCGTTTCACTCACCCCATCCCCATCCCGGAATTATATACCTACATGTTCTCCGGGCACTGGTTCAGACCCCCGCCAGAACGCACAGAATGGAAAAATAAACACTTTGCGCTGTCGTTTGGGCCTTCATACCTCGAAATACAAACCGCCTGAAATTTTGGGGCACAGGCGGTGGTTTATTCTATTTCGTCTCCGTCAGTATATTTTTCACGATTAATCGTTAGCGTAATTGCGCGGTTACCCTGTTAAGCAGTTCACTATCGTCCTTGACGCCGCGCACGTCAAGGTCGGTACGACTGAAGGCGCGCACCATCGCCTCGATGAGCTTGGTCTTGCTTAGTTTCTTGCCGCCGCTGAATTTAGCCGTGGACGCCAGGTTTTCCAGGTAGGCGTCCTCTTCATGATTGAGGAAGACGGAAAGCTTAATCCTGGCCGACCTTTCGGGCCCGGCTTTGGGTACGTTCTGTCTCGGTTCCGGCACTTTTTCGGGAGAAGGACGGTCGACACCGGTAAGGCGGTCAAGGGCGGTCCCATAGGCAAGCTCCTCGGTGATTTTAGCTCTTTTCATGCAGCACCTCTTCTGTGAATAATCTGTAGGCTTCAGCCCCGTCGGACCTGGGAGCGTAAGTTAAAATGGACATCCCGGCGGCCGGAGCCTCCTTAAAGCGGACGCTGGCCGGGATGATGGTATTGAATACTTTTATTCTGTCGCCGAAGGCCCTCTTGGTGACCTCGATCACTTCCCGACTGTGCAGGGTGCGGGTATTGGACATGGTGAATAATATCCCCAGGATTTCCAGGGACGGGTTGATTCTTTCCTGTATGCGGATAATGGTGGTCAGCAGTAGCGCCAGGCCCTTCATCGCCAGGAAGTCGGCCTGCATGGGGATGAGGATTTTATCGGCGGCGGAAAGGGCGTTGATGGTCAGCAGGCCCAGGCTGGGAAGGCAATCCACCAGTATATAGTCGTACTTGTCCCGCACCGGCTGGAGCATTTCCTTCAACATCAACTCGCGGGTAAAGGCGTTAACCAGGTCGAGCTGGGCCTGCGATAGCTCGATGTTGGCCGGGACCAGGTCGATATCGGGATTTTCCGTTTTCAAAATAACGTCGCTGATGGAGACCTGGCCGTTGTCCCTGATGGTGCTGGTAAGGACATCGTAGCAGGTCTGCTTGATGTTGTCCGGGTTAAGGCCGAAGCTGACGGTAAGGCTGGCCTGGGGGTCCCAGTCCACCAGAAGGACGCGTTTATGATGTTCGCTAAGGCCATCGGCAAGGGCGGCGGCGGTGGTTGTCTTGCCGACCCCGCCTTTCTGGTTGGCAATACAGATGACTGGCATTGCTTGAATTCTCCGATTGATTATAGCGCAATTGCGTAATTGCGTCAATGCTCGGTTACGCACGATATATGCGCAGCCAAATGAAAGACTCGAAAAAATTAAGATTTTCAGCACATTTTATAAAAATAATTAAAAAAAGTATTGACAAAATCAATGTTCTTGATTATAATATATTAAGATAATTAATTTGAGAGTTAATATAATTAATTAGTAATGCTGGAGAATATAAGAGAAGGTGATTGGCAATGTCTAAGGAATGGCACGAACTGACCAGGATGACCCGGGGCAGGCCGGTAACCGTGGAGCGTGTTCGGCTGGTTGATAGCGATATCGCCATCGAGGGCAGCTTTACCATGCCACCGCTGGCGGGTCTCTCCGCCGAGGACCAGGTCTTCGTGATGGCATTCGTGCGCTGCCATGGCTCCATCAAAGACATGGAAGAGATGTTCGGCATCAGCTACCCCACCGTGAAAAACCGTATTAATCGCATCGCCAGGCAGCTTGAGTTTGTCGAGATTATGCCCGTTTCCGACCAGGAGGAGGTAATCTCCGAACTTGAGCATGGTGAGATATCCGCGGAGGAGGCGATAAGGAGGCTTTCAAAATGAACATGCCGCCTGTTTTAATGCACGTGAAGATAAAGAGTATTAACTCAAGCTTCGGGCTTTGGCTGCCGCTGTTCCTGCTGATACCCCTGGCGCTGGTGGTCCTCATCATACTGTCGCCGCTGATACTTATCGCCATAATCGTCCTCTGGCCCAGCCGCTGGGGAAGGCTAGCCCTACACGCCTTGCCAGTGTCCTGGGGGGTATTCTGCGCGATGCGCGGCTTGAAAGTAGATATTCATAATCCCAGAGAAAGTGTATTTATTTCCGTCGTATAGACGGTGAAGGAGGATACTGAAATGACCGAGAACAAGAAAAAGATACTGGAGATGCTGGCCGACAAAAAGATAAGCATTGACGACGCTTATCGCCTGCTCAACGTGGTTGACACCGGGGAAAGCGGGCAGGAAAGCCCCCCGAAAACCGAGCCGGGAGTCAAGAGCAGCCACAAGTACCTGCGCGTGACGGTGCTGCCCAACGCCGACCACGAGGACGCCGCCCACGCCGACCGCGTTAATGTCCGCGTACCGATGTCGCTGATACGCGCCGGCATCAAGCTGACCTCCCTGATACCCCCCGAGGCCATGGACAAGATGAACAGCGCCCTGCATGACAAAGGCATCAACTTCGATATGCGCAACGTAAAACCGGAGGATATCGAGGAGCTCATCGAGGCCCTGGGCGACATGGAAGTGGATGTGGTGAGCGGCCGGGAGAAGGTAAAAGTATTCGTCGAATAGTTCCCCTGTATATATCCTGATGGCGCAACTACGCTGGATACCTGAAGGCGTAGTTGCGCTACCTCCCCTGCCCCGTTTCCTTGACGAAGAGGAAAGCAATTACCCCCACCAGAGAGAGACCCGCCCAGAAGACGAAGGGCAACCCCGCATTTATCATTTCCAGACTGTTACCCGCCGGAGGGGAGAAGGTATAACCCACGCGGGTAAAGGCATGGACTATCCCCACGG
>CAYPYL010000142.1:0-3709 GCA_964414605.1 uncultured Dehalococcoidaceae bacterium | reverse complement strand
AGGTTGCTCGGAAAATAAGCCGGGATGTGCACCTTACGATACTTACCGACAACCGCTCCGTCGCTATCGAAAACAAGGGCGGAATTGTACCGTTTGATACCGTCCCGTTCAGCATAGGCCAAGATTAGAGCCATATTGTTTTTTTTTGCTTCCTCAGTAAGCGGCTCAATTAACGGAGAAGGCAGGGCGTCGAAAAGGTAATTGTTGTTTCGAATTAATTGTCTACAGAAAAAAGGCGTTAGGCAGAGTTCAGTTGTGCAGGCTATATTCACCCCCTGCCGAGCGGCATCTTTGAGGAGCTTCAAGAGCCTTTCAACCACCGCTGCTTTATCCTTTTCAGCCGTCTCTGGGTCAACTTTAGCCGGGCCTGATAGTTGAAGGGCCGCAACCTTTATTTTTCTGCCCATACGCAATCCTCCCAATTTAAGTTCTCATTTATTGCAAATAATTACCCTGGCTCTTTTCGAGTAGAAGTAATTATCGGTTCGTGTTTAGATTGGCGATACAGGTCCGAGTTCACTATGTGCGTGAATATAAGCGGCGCCCAACTCCCGCGTCTTCCCTGATTCAGCTTGGTATTTGTACGCCGTTCTTTATGGCAAATTCTCTGAATTTTGCCCCCAGTTCCATAGCCTGGTCATAGGAGTTCTCGATGGTTATGCTTTTGCAATCCACATTGAGCATTTCTTTGAAGGTTGTATAAGCTTCTTCGGTCACGACAACATCTCCATTGTCTCTAATCTCCTGAATTCCATCGTATCGTTGAGCTTCCAGCATAATATCTCTAGCCTGTTTGACGGTCATGCCTTTCGGTGGAATGACCTCGGCGCCTTTCCTGCTTAATCTCACTGGATAACCGCCTTCAAGTCCCTGTGGCCCCGGTGCGTGGGTAAGCTCACCGGTATCATTGAGGATGGCCAGAATGTTTTTCAACGATGAGGCGGCTACCACAAACTGACCATGACGACCGGCAGGTCTCATAGCACGTTTGGGAAGTTCGGCAACGAATTGCTTCATATCGCCGAGTTCTTCCGTAACATCCTCCTTTCTTACATACACCTTCAAATAGTGGGGGGCTTCATATCCAGTTCCAGTCCGACACCAATGATAACAGTGGTAATGATGGGCAATCATCTCAATATCTACATTTGCCATGGGAACACCTAGTCGTTCTGAGGCCGCTTTTTTGATGTAGGGAACGATCAAATCCATGTTTCCAATGCCCACGGTCGGAGATAGGCCGATCTTTGCTAAGCTCGGGTTGGTCGCGTCAGGGAATGACGCATTAATAACATACGTTTTGATACCGGACATTTCCACCGCCGACATAAGCTTGGTAGTCAAGGCCAGATGCATGGATACCCAGGGCCCAAGGCCACACTTATGTTTATACAACTTGGCATTTACCTCAGGGGGAAGTTCATTTACAACCCACCACGACTGAAGTGTGGTTGCATTATAGATAATTGTGGGATTAATTCTATTAAGTATTTCTGCAGTCATCTCAACATCGAGCAGGTCAATGTGGTAGAATTTGATATCCGGGTATAGTCCCATATAAGATGCACCCAGGATAGCGCTATTTGTTTTCCTAAATCCCCAATCTTCGTTGGAGTCGGCTGTAACGATGGCACAAATTCCCGGTATTCTGCATAGATATTCCAGGACAATTCCACCTAACTCACCCATTCCAATAAGTATGATCTTTTCCCGTTCTCTCATGGTAGCTCTCCTTCTCATGTGGTTTCTTCTTATATAGCTTCACATCCCAAAATATTGTTGGTAATCCAAAACCTGCTATTTACATAGGACCATGAGGCGGCATGAGCAACGCTTCAACAGCTTGGAAGTGATCGACGCCAAGCCATTAGGTATCCTATGGTATTGCCACGACCCGATGAACAGTATCCAGAGAAGGTCATTGATCTCAGATCTCGCTCCTGCTCATATATCGATCCCTCGGGATATATTTTCCGAAACCTGACTTTCCGACAAACTGCCCGTTGTCAACGATAACATTGCCCCTAATCACCGTATAGGTGGGCACATATTTAACGACGTGCCCCTCATAAGGGGTATACTCTGCAGCGGAAGCCAACCTCGTTGCAGCAATCTCAACCGGGGTCACGGGATCAACTACGGTCAAATCCCCGTCAGATCTAGGGATAAAGGAGCCCTTGGAAGGGGCCAGACCGAAAATAGTCGCTGGAGCAGTAGTTATCTTCTCCACGAGTACTTCTAAAGGCAGTCCTCGCTTTACACCCTCCGTCAGCAGGATGGGCACCAAAGTTGCGACGCCTGGGAATCCAGACGATGCCTGCCAGATGTCTCCCTCCTTGGCCGTATAGTGTCGGGGGACATGGTCAGAGGCGATAACGTCGATAGTCCCATCAGCGACACCTTCCCACAAGCTTTCCATATCGTCTGGATGTCTCAAGGGTGGACTGATCTTCCCTGCGGGAGAGGGAGCTGTTTCACAGTTGAGGGTCAAATAGTGTATGCAAGTCTCCGCAAAGACTTTGCCGGGTCGGCGCACCTTTGCCCTCCGTACCATATTCAAGGCCTCTCGGCATGTCACGTGGACCACGTACAGGGGAGAATCGACCTTTTCTGCCAGATACAATACTCGCTGCGTAGCATCAGCCTCTACGAAATCAGGCCGAGATCTGTCCCAATCTTTCAAAGTGCCGTCTCCATCGCGTTCTACTTCTGACCGTAACATCCAGAACAATTCCACATTCTCCGCGTGGACACACGGGATTACACCTGGTAAGGTAGCGGCAGTTCGCAGGAGCTTTAAGAGGAATCCATCATCATTGCCCGGGATTCCTAGGTGGGCCCCTTCCTCGCCTCGATAGACCATAAAGAATTTGAAAGAAGGCACATGGAAGCGGTCTATGACTTTTGCCAGCGCTTTGATCTGGACATCGGTCATAATACAGGGATGCAACCCAAAGTCGCTGCAAGCGCGCTCCTGGCCTGTTGTAATTTCCCGCTCCAAAGCCTGAGCCAGATTCCCTGGGTCCAAGAGGTAAGACAATGTGGTGGTAACTCCTCCCAAGCTCGCGCTTCGGGTTTCGGTCTCATAGCCAGTCTCCCCCAGGCCTATGGTGATATGAGTATGGGCGTCTACTACGCCAGGGAGGACTATTTTTTCCGAGGCGTCCAGTACACGACTAGCATCCGGATGCTGGCCTGGTTCGAAAACCCCGAGCACCTTCCCCTGATGAATAACGACATCCATAGCACATACGCCATGTCCAGGTATTACGACCCGGCCACCTCGCACCCATAGATCAGATTTCATTACTGGTCTCCCTTGGAAGTTCCGCCAAGTTTTGCTCTCAGCTCTTCCATTACCTCTTCGGAGCTTCGTACTTTTCCGAACAGCCTCTGGAACGTAACCAGGGTTGCCTCATGATACCCAGGCTGGGAGGCACCGCAGGCATCATCGATTAATACACACCGAAATCCCCTGTCCGCCGCCTCACGGGCCGTGCTTTCCACGCACATGTTGGTCGAAACACCAGTGAAAAGCAGGTATCTTAAGCCTCTCGCCCACAGGATGGAATCTAAATTCGTTGAGCTGAAGGCACCTATGGTTGTCTTGTTGATAACCGTTTCTCCCGGTTCTGGCTTGATTTCTTCTAAGACATTGTTTTCCGGCGTTCCCACCCTATTGTTGCACGATTGAAGCAGCATCTTTACA
>CAYPYL010000141.1:0-3713 GCA_964414605.1 uncultured Dehalococcoidaceae bacterium | reverse complement strand
GTGGTTATCTATTCCAATACCTCCCAGTTGCGTAATCTGCTGATGCCGTCGCATTTTATCGGCGAAGAGGCAAAGGTTAACTACTACTTCTTCCCCCCGGCCTGCGCTTACCAGGTTCTGCCGGTAATGGAGAACGGCCGGATGATGGTTACTCTGCCCGACCCCGGCGATTACAGACGGGCGCTGGCAGGAGAAGACGAAATTATCCTCTCCGTACCTCGGGATGAAATTATAGGGCTGGTAGAGGGGGTCAGGAAGATGGAAGAGGTAGATTCCGGGTATGCCCGTGCCACTATGAATATGCAGTATGATTTTGATCATATCCCTATGTACCAGACCTTCTTCAAGCGGTGGGGACTGTACGATGATAAAGAGAGAAAGTAGGTAGTTGACGCAAGACTTACTATAGAGGAGGAAACGTCAGGTCGGTAGCAGAGAACAAGGAAATGGTCCGTCTCGTTATTGAAGAGGCCATCAACAAGGGGAACCTGGCGGTAAGGAGATAGAAGCCTGGCCTTACGCGGATACCGCTAACATGTTCCAGCAGCTAGGCATCAATCCTCCTTCATAGAACGAGTCAAGAATACCTTCTACCGCAGACGCATAACGGCGATGTAAATCCCGATGCCTATCGCCGCCAGCGTGAAGAGGGAACCGAATCCGCCGAAGAAGATGAAGCCGAATCCAATCGTTTCTACGATAAAGGTCATCACGTAGCTTACGACCACCCCAAAGCTGCCTATCACCGCCAGCCAGGGGCTACGCTTGCGGTTGACGGAGAGGCTGACCACCTCGCCGATGGCGTAGCCGATGCCCGCGCCGACTATCAGGGTAAAGAAGCGGAAGGGTAAAAAGCTCTCGATGATTCCCCACACTGCCCCGATGACGATGGCTATTCCCAGCGCCGCGCCGAACGCCCTTAGATAGTATCCGGAAGACATGCGGTAGGTCGGCAGTTTATACAATTTAGCGCACTCCGGGCAGCGTGCTCCCACCGGCGTCTGCACCATACATTTGGGGCAAATCGGCGTGCCGCACTTGCCGCAGCGAAGCGTCGTCTCTACTTCCGGGTGCCTGGCGCACCTGGTTGTTTCCGACCCGCTCATCCCTTCTTTTCCTTTTTGGGTGCGTGTTTCCGGTGGACCCAGGCTTTCCTGTCGCCGATATCACGGTCGAAGAGAAGTCGATTTAGCAGCAGGCGCCCCATGCCGATGTTCCTGGCCTCGGTCGCCGGCTGCGCGGTGAGTCGCTTGATGATAATTATCAATGCCATGGCCAGGAATCCCATGGTTACCGAGAGGGGTTCCCGGGAAATTGCGCTGGCTACAGGCAGTATTACCATTCCGGTGAAAATCGGCACCGGTGTCCGGCGTGTGAAGACGGCGACGGCGGCGCCGATAGCAAAGAAGGCTATAGTCGCCCAGGGCGTTATATCATTTATCAAGGGCAGTATGATGATTATACCCAGGCTTGTCGCAATACCCCGCCCCCCGTGGAAGCGTAGAAAGACCGGCCAGTTATGCCCGGCGACCACCGCCAGGCCTACCGCGAGCTGCTGTCCGGCGTCTAGTCCCAGTCTCAAGGCTATTAATACCATTAACATGCCCTTGAAGAAATCGAAGATGCCCACAATCAGGCCGAGCGTACGGGAGGTCGTCCGCCACAGGTTGCCGCCTCCTACCTGCTGGGTGCCGTTTTTCCTCAAATCTATCCCGCGCGACCTCGCGGCCAGGTATGAGGATGGTATGGAGCCGACAAGGTAAGAGACTATAATCAAAATAATCAGAGTAGTCATGTAACCCCTTCAAGGGTAATAGTGTTATATATTTGGCCGTTTAGATGTCCGCTCATCGGCCATGGCAATCAGCCGTTCCACCGCTTCCATCGGTACCTCCACACCGCCAAGCATGACTTCACCGCTGTTACCGATACCGTGATAGTCGGTGCCGCCGGTGGCGATGAGCCCGTATTTTTCCGCCAGATCGAGCGTGACTCCGGTCTGTTCTTCCGTATTGTCCTTATAATAAGCTTCGATGCCCACAAGCCCGACCGCCTTGAGCTTGATTACCATGTCCTCCGGCTCCGGGACGGTGAAAGGGTGCGCCAGCACGGGCAGCCCCCGCGAATGTAAAATGAGTTTTACCGCTTCTTCCGGCGTCATTTTTTCACGTTCCACGTAAGCCGAACCGCCGTGACCGATGTATTTGTCGAAGGCCTCTTCGAAAGTGGCGATATACCCCTTTTCCAACATCGCCCGGGCGATATGCGGTCGCCCGATGGAGCCTTCGCCGGCTATTTCCCGCACCCGCGACCAGTCGATAGCGATGCCCAGCGCACCCAGCTTTTCCACCATTCCCCGCGCCCTTCCCTGTCTCGAGTTGCGGAACCTTTCCAGGGTCGAACCGAGTTCCCGGCTGGCATAATCGATGAAGTAACCCAGGATATGGGCCTCCCCTTCGGTCAAATCCGTGCTGATTTCAACGCCGGGGATGAGTTTGAGTTCGGGGAATGCTCTGACGGCCTTCAGCGCCGCGGGTATCCCGTCTACGGTATCGTGGTCGGTAAGGGCGATGACCTCCAGTCCGAGCCCCGCCGCCTTGCCGACGATTTCTTCGGGGCTGAACTTGCCGTCGGAGGCGGTGGAGTGAATATGCAGGTCGACTCGACTCACCTGGCTGTCATCTCCCGCTGGATGCGTTCAATACCGGTCGCTTTGCCGCTGGATTCGTTTATTTCCACCAGGATTGCGTTGAGGGTAGGAGCTCCCTTGCCTACCGAAAGGTGGTGGGGCATCTGGGTAAGGAAACGCTGGATAACGGACTCGGCGTCGTCGCCGATGACCGAGTCCTCCGGTCCCGTCATGCCGATATCGGTAACATAGGCGGTACCGCCCGGCAGTATCCGCGTATCAATGGTACCGACATGCGTATGGGTGCCGAGCACGGCGCTGACGCGCCCGTCCAGGTACCGTCCCAGGGCGACCTTCTCCGAGGTCGCCTCGGCGTGGAAGTCCACGACGATAACCTTCGGCCTGGGGTCCAGTTCCTCCAGCAGCCTGTCCATGGTCCGGAAGGGGCAGTCGTAACTCATCATGAAAGTCCGGCCGATGAGATTGACCACCAGTACCTTTCCCGCGCGCAGGTACCCCCGCCCCGGCACTCCGGCGGGGTAGTTCAGGGGACGCAGGATGGGCATATCGGCATCAAGGTGGGGAATTATCTCCTTCTGTGCCCAGATGTGATTGCCGGACGTGAGTACGTCGATGCCGTCGCCGAGCAATTCCCGCGCCGTGTCGACGGTCAGGCCGAAACCCCCGGCGGCGTTCTCGCCGTTGGCGATTACCAGGTCGATGCTATGTTTCTTGCGCAGGTCGCGCACGAACCGGTGTATGGCCTGACGTCCCGGCCGGCCGACTATATCACCTATGGCTAATATCTTCATATTTATGCCCCGTCATTCTGGCGAAAGCCAGAATCCAGTTATCGTTTGTCCCCTCCCCTGGATTCCAGCCTGCGCTGGAATGACATTATGAATTAGTCACTCTTGACTTACTATTTTGCGTAGTCGACGGCGCGTGTCTCCCTGATGACGGTGACTTTTATCTGCCCCGGGTAGTCCAGGGTCTCCTCCACCTTCTTCACGATGTCCCGCGCCAGTCTCATCGCCCCCAGGTCGTCGATTGTTTCCGGCTTGACCAGGATGCGCACTTCACG
>CAYPYL010000140.1:0-3715 GCA_964414605.1 uncultured Dehalococcoidaceae bacterium | reverse complement strand
ATGCCTGGAGGTAAGCGCCTGGACGGAAAACGATATTATCATGGGACTGCGCCACCGCGAGTATCCCGTGGAAGGCGTGCAGTTCCACCCGGAGTCCATTGCCACCGAGTTAGGAAAAGACCTATTGAGGAATTTTTTGAAGATGGAGTGAAAATCCCGCCTTGGTCCCCCTTTTTCAAAGGGGGGAATTGGAGTGGGGAATAAATTACGGGTTAAGTAGAGAATGCCGCAAGGGCGGCATGGGTGGGAAAAGATAAAAAACGATAAGGGGAAAAGCGGGGAGGTGAAATAAATGATTAAAGAAGCCATCATCGCGCTGATAGAAGGGCGTTCCTTGAGCTTTGAAGATGCCCGCGGCGCCATGGAGGAGATAATGAACGGGGAGGCAACCCCGGCGCAGATAGCCGCCTTCCTGACATCGCTGCGCGCTAAAGGCGAGACATCGGAGGAGATCGCCGGACTGGCCAGCGTCATGCGGGCAAAGGCCACGCCGGTCGATATAACGGGACCGGCCATAGATATCGTGGGTACGGGGGGAGACGGCTCGGGGAGCTTCAACATATCCACGGCGGCGGCTTTCGTGGCGGCGGGGGCGGGTCTTAAAGTGGCCAAACACGGCAACCGCGCCGCTTCCAGCAGGTGCGGCAGCGCCGATGTCCTGGAAGAGCTGGGAGTAAAAATAGACCTGGAGCCGGCAGCCGTTGCCGAATGTATCGGTACGGCCGGTATCGGCTTCATGTTCGCCCCTGTTTTCCACCCGGCCATGAAGCACGCCGCCGCGCCGAGACGGGAAATAGGCATACGTACCGTATTTAATATCCTGGGTCCGCTTACCAATCCCGCCCGGGTAGAGCACATGGTGCTCGGAGTGCCCAGCGAGGAACTGGGCTATAAAATCGCCGAAGTGCTCTTTCGACTCGGCACGAAACATTCTCTGGTGATATACGGTTGTGACAGCCTGGACGAGATATCGATCTGCGGAAAATCGCTGGTCTGGGACGTCAGCGAGAACATGCTCCTGCCCCCTTACGAAATATCACCCGATACGTTCGGGTTCGAAGTTGCGGAAAGGTCGGAAATCACGGGCGGGACCCCGGAAGAAAACGCGGAGAAGATGCGGCGCATCCTTGACGGCGAAGACAGCGCCCTGCGCAACATGGTCGTCATGAACGCTGCGGCGGCGCTCGTCGCGGGCAACGTCACGGAAGACCTGCAAAGAGCGGCGCGCCTGGCGGAAGCGGCCATCGATAGTGGGCAAGCAAAAAGTAAATTAAGCCATCTGGTGGAGCTTAGCCAGAGATTGGGGCAGTTATGATGGCAACGATAATGGAAAACATCGTCAACGATAAAAAAATGGAGTTAGAGCATAAGAAGCATCTCCTGCCGTTATCCGCTTTGAAGGAGCGTCTTGCCCGGTATAAACCAATCGACTTTGCCGCCGCGCTGACAGGCAGCGATATCAGCCTCATCGCGGAAGTGAAAAAGGCTTCGCCTTCAAAGGGGGTATTATGCCAGGACTTCGACCCCGTAAAGATTGCCCTGACCTACGCCCGGAGCGGCGCCGCGGCAATATCGGTGCTGACCGAGTTAAACTATTTCCAGGGCAGGCTTAAACACCTGGTGGATATCCGGGAGAATGTTAATATCCCCGTGCTGCGTAAAGATTTTATTATCGACGCATACCAGGTGTACGAATCGGCAGCTTACGGCGCTGACGCGATTCTGCTGATAGCTTCGTTATTGAATCCCGGGAAACTCACCGAACTGCTGGAAATCAGCCACGACATCGGCTTGTCCTGTTTAGTCGAGGTACACAACGAAGAAGAACTGAAAAATGCGCTATTGACGGGAGCCCAGATAATCGGCATCAACAATCGCAACCTCAATACCTTTAAGGTAGATACCAATACCACCACGCGGCTGCGGATGCTGATTCCGCAGCAGTATATCGTTGTCAGCGAGAGCGGCATAAGCTGTAAGGACGACGTAAAGAAAATGAGGGAATGCGAGGTGAATGCCGTGCTGGTTGGAGAGGCGCTGGTAACAGCCGGGGATATCCCCGCCAGGATAAAGGAACTCATGGAATGACCAGGATTAAGATTGACGGCATTAAAAACGAGGAGCAAGCGCTTGCCGCGGCGGAAGCCGGAGTGGACTTCATCGGGATGGTGTTCGCGGAGAGCCCGCGGCAGGTTACTCCCGCGCGGGCGGAAAAGATAGTAGCGGCATTGAAGGAAGTAAAGGCGAGCGTAGCGGTCGTCGGTGTTTTTGTCAATGCCCGTATAGACACGGTAAACAGGACTGCCGGGCGGTGCCATCTCGACTGGGTGCAGATGAGCGGCGACGAGCCCTGGGAATACTGCCGCGAACTGGAAAGCCCGGTAATACAGGTAATCAGGTTGAGTCGCAACCAGAAAGCGGAGCAGGTATGCCGGGACCTCCAATACGGGTCGAAACTGCTCAAGAAACAGGAGCATATGTTCCTTATCGATTCCAACGTTAAAGACATGTACGGTGGTACGGGCATAAAGTTCGACTGGAAGCTGGCGGTGCCGATAGCCCGGGAGTTCCCGGTAATCATCGCCGGAGGACTCACGCCGAATAATGTTGCCGGGGCGATAAAAATGATATCTCCCTGGGGGGTGGACGTATCCTCCGGGGTGGAAACGAAGGGCGTAAAAGACGTGGACAAGATTAAAAAATTTATTAAAGCGGTGAGGGAAGCGGATGGAAATCAGACCCGATAACCGGGGATACTTTGGGGAGTACGGCGGCAAGTTCGTGCCGGAAACGCTGATGCCGGCACTCGCCGAGCTGGAGCGCGCCTATCAAGACGCCATGGCCGACGAGGCATTCCGGGAGGAGTATGACCGGCTGTGCCGGGAGTACATCGGGCGACCGACGCCTCTATACCATGCCAGCCAGCTATCCCGGAAAACAGGCGGGGCTACCATACTCCTCAAACGAGAGGACCTGGCCCATACCGGCGCGCATAAGATTAACAACGCCCTGGGACAGGGACTGCTGGCCAAACGCATGGGCAAGACCAGGGTAATCGCCGAGACGGGCGCCGGCCAGCACGGTGTCGCCGCGGCTACCGTCTGCGCCATGCTCGGGCTGGAATGCATCATCTACATGGGCACCGAGGACATCCGCCGCCAGGCCCCCAACGTTGACAGGATAAAGCTGGCGGGTGCTGAAGTAGTCCCGGTTACGTCCGGGAGCCAAACGTTAAAGGACGCCATCAACGAGGCGATACGCGACTGGGTAAGTAACGTGCGCAGCACCCACTACCTGCTCGGGTCGGTGGTAGGTCCACACCCCTACCCGCTGATAGTCCGCGACTTTCAGTCGATAATAGGTCGCGAGGCCAGGGAGCAGGTGCTGGCGAAGTATAATAGACTGCCCGACTACCTGGTGGCGTGTGTCGGCGGGGGGAGTAACAGCATCGGCCTATTCCATCCCTTTTACAACGACAAAGACGTAAAGTTCATCGGGGTCGAGGCGGGAGGACTGGGACTTGCCACCAAGAAGCACTCGGCGGCGCTACTCACGGGTAAGGCCGGAGTGCTGCACGGGACCAAGTCCTATCTCATGGAGAACGAGCACGGCCAGATAATGGAGACCCACAGCATCGCGCCGGGTCTGGACTACCCGGGCGTGGGGCCGGAGCACAGCTTTTATAAAGACAGCGGAAGGGCCGAATACGTAGCTG
>CAYPYL010000139.1:0-3744 GCA_964414605.1 uncultured Dehalococcoidaceae bacterium | reverse complement strand
AAAGCTGGGGCTGGACTATATCTACATTCCCTTCCGGGTGGAACCGGAACAGCTGGATAAGGCAGTCGACGGCCTGCGTGCCCTGAACGTGCGCGGCTTTAATGTCACCATACCCCACAAGGTATCTATTATCCCCATGCTGGACGGCCTCGACCCCCTCGCTGAAAAAATCGGGGCGGTCAACACCGTGGTGAACAGCGAAGGCGAGTTGAGGGGCTACAACACCGACGCCGAAGGCTTTATGCGAGCGCTGCTGGAGAGAGGGGTTGAGCCATCAGGTAAGAATATCGTCGTCCTGGGGGCCGGCGGCGCAGCGAGGGCCGTTACCTATAAGCTGGCGGAAAGGGAGACAAGTCTGACCATCCTCAACCGCCGGCAGGAACTAGACTGGGCGGAGGCCATCGCGGAATTTATCCGGGAGGACTTCGGCAGGTCGGTGCGGGTGCTGGAGCTCTGCGAAGAGAACCTGGCCGAAGCACTGCGGAAGGCGGATATTCTTGTCAACGCCACCAGCGTAGGCATGAGCCCCGCCGACAACGAGAGTCCGGTTCCCGCCGGTCTGCTGAAAGGAAGCCTGGTCGTGTTCGATGTCGTTTACAATCCCATCGTCACCAGGCTGCTCGGCGAGGCAAAAGCGGTGGGGGCGCAGACTATCAGCGGAGTGGATATGCTCGTCTGGCAGGGCGCCCTGGCTTTCGAGAAGTGGACGGGACATGAAGCGCCGCTTGACTTGATGCGGAAAGAAGCCCTGAAGATGCTGGAGAGACATGAAGACTAGTATCGCCCTGATAGGTTTCATGGGTACCGGAAAGACGGCAGCGGGCAAGCTGCTGGCTGAAAAAACGGGTAAAAGATTTATCGAGACGGATGGCATCATCGAGGAGAAAGCCGGAAAGTCCATCCCCAATATTTTCCGGGAGGACGGTGAAATCAGCTTCCGGGAGCTTGAAATAGAGGCGGTGTGGGAAATCTCCAACGAAAAAAACGCGGTAATCGCTTGCGGCGGAGGGGTCGTTCTTAATAAAATAAACATTGACCGTCTCAAGGAGGGATGTATTATCGTATGCCTGACGGCATCGCCGCAGGTAATTATAAAACGTACGTCCGGCGATAAAGATGAAAGGCCGCTGCTCGCCGTGCCGGACAGGGTTCGGCAGGTAAAGGAGCTGATGAAGTTCCGCGAGCCGTACTACGAGCGGTCGGCGGATATCACTATAGATACCTCCGAATTGAATGTCGAATCGGTAGTCGATAGAATTTTAAGAGAAGTAAAAGGCAATGAAAGTAACCATTAAGAAGAGCGAAACAAAAGGGAAGGTAGGAGTACCTTCCTCCAAGAGCATGACAATCCGGGCGCTGATGTGCGCCGCCTTGAGCCGGGGGAACAGCGAGATAGTCAATCCTCTGGTATGTGAGGATACCGAAGCCGCCACCAATGTCCTCGGTCAAATCGGTGTGAGTATCGATAAGGATAAGAGTGTGTGGCGGATAACCGGGGGGAGTATCCGGGTACCGACCAGGGAGTTAAACTGCGGCGAATCGGCGACGACGTTAAGATTTATGACCGCCATATGTTCGCTCATACCCGGCGAGCATACGCTTATCGGCGGGCCCTCGCTATCGAAGAGGCCGGTCAAGTCCCTTCTCGAGGCTTTGAAAAAGCTGGGAGTAAAAGGCTCCCTCGAAGGCAAGACAACGCCCCCGGTAACCATCAGGGGCGGTACTATGAGGGGAGGACTGACCGAGCTGCCCGGTAATATAAGCTCCCAGTTTATATCGGCTCTGCTCCTCATCGCCCCCTTCGGTAAGAAGGAAACGAAAGTCGGTCTTACGACGCCGATGACGTCGAAGCCTTATGTCCTGATGACGCTGTGGTGTCTTAAGAAGTTCGGCATCAATGTGCGTACCGAGTTCGATAAATTCACCGTGCGCCGTCAGGCGTATAAGCCGACCAGGCTGGAAATAGAGGGCGACTGGTCATCGGCTTCTTATTTCCTGGCGTTGGGGGCTTTGTGCGGGGAGATAACGGTGGAAAATGTCAGCACGTCCAGTCTCCAGGGAGACCGTATAATGCTGGATTACCTGCGTGGCATGGGCGCCAGGGTAAGGGTAACCGGGAAATCGGTTACCGTAACCGGAAACGGGCTGAAAGCGATAAACGCCGACCTTTCCGATTGTATCGACCTATTACCGACGATGGCGGTCCTAGCCGCTATGGCGGAAGGCACCAGCGTATTTATCGGTATCGAGCGGGCGCGGATTAAAGAGTCGAACCGGGTGGCCGCCGTGAAAGACGGACTGGAAAAAATAGGCGTTACCGTCACCGAAGGACAGGACAGCCTTACCATCGTTGGTCTGAAGACCAAGCAGCCGAGAGAGGATGGCGAGGAAGAGGAAGAGAAGGGCAAAGAGGGCGAAGAAGATGCCGGTGAGGCCGAAGAAGAGAGAGAGCCCGTGGTTATAGATAGCCGGGAAGACCACCGCATCGCCATGGCTTTCGGCGTGCTCGGCGCCGCTATCGGCGGCATTATAATAGAAGGGGCGGAATGCGTTTCCAAGACGTACCCGGGATTCTGGGAAGCGCTTAAAAACGTGGGGGCGGAGGTGCAGATAGATGCAAAATAGCATCGGTAAATTATTTGCCGTTACCTGTTTCGGGGAAACCCACGGTAAATGCATCGGTATTGTCATCGACGGCTGCCCGGCCGGTCTGCCGCTCGCTAAAGAGGATGTCCAGCGGGAGCTGGACAGGCGCCGCGCTGGAGGGAGTGCAGCGTCAACCCCGCGGCGGGAGAAGGATGAGGCAGAAATCCTGGCCGGAGTCAGCGACGGCTACACCACCGGCGCGCCCCTGTGCCTGATGATAAGGAACGAAGATGTGGACGACGCCGTTTACGAGGATATCAGGTTTAAGCCCCGACCCGGACACGCCGACTATACCGCGTACGTAAAATACGGCGGTTTCAACGACTGGCGGGGAGGGGGCAGGTTTTCCGGCAGGATTACCGCCGCCTTCGTCATGGCGGGCGCCGTGGCCGGAAAGCTCCTGGATAAAATCGGGATTGAAATAATCGCCCATACGGTGGAAATCGGCGGTATAGCCACCGGGACGTTATCTTACGATGAGATTAATAAGAAGGCCGGGGCCGACCCGCTTTATTGCGCCGACCCCGCCGCATCAGAGAAAATGACCGGACTTATCGAGAGCACGAAACGGGCCGGAGACAGCCTCGGGGGTATTATCGAGGGGGTAGCCCTCAATGTGCCGGTCGGACTGGGCGAGCCGGTCTTCGATAGACTCGACGGCGAACTGGCAAAAGCGCTGCTGGCCATCCCGGCGGTCAAGGGCGTGGAGTTCGGCGCCGGTTTCCCCGCCGCCCGTAAAAAGGGTTCGGAGAATAATGACGCGTTTGTTCTCAAGGACGGCAAAGTAATCACCGAAACGAATAATGCCGGCGGGATTCTCGGCGGTATCAGCAGCGGCATGCCGGTGGTGGTAAGGGTCGCCGTCAAACCGGTGTCATCGATTGCTAAAGAGCAGAAAACCGTCGATATGAAGAAGATGGAAAATACCGGCATCAAAATCCGGGGCAGGCATGATGTCTGCATCGTCCCCAGGGTGGTGCCGGTGGTTAAAGCCATGATGGCGGTAACGCTCTGCGATTTCGCCATGAGGGCGGGTCTTATTCCAGGGGTATTAAAATGAACCTTGACGACTTGAGAAAGAAGATTGACGAACTGGAC
>CAYPYL010000138.1:0-3826 GCA_964414605.1 uncultured Dehalococcoidaceae bacterium | reverse complement strand
CCTTGCCCTGTTCCATCAGGTGCGCCATATAGGCACGTAACTTCTGCTTGTTTACGTCCTTAAGCGAATCTATCCCCTGGCCCGGAACAAAGTCGAAAAACTCCAGTAGGTCGTTGGTATAATTGCGCACGGTATATGGGGAGGCGTTCTTCTCCGCCTCCAGGAAAGCGATATATTTATCAAAGATGGTTTCCTGCATCGGTCAATCCTGCGGCACCTTCCCCTTGTACTCGCACTTATCACACCAGGCCTGCTTGCCGTGCTGGGTAAGAAGTCCGCCGCACTGCGGGCAGGGCTGGGGGAGGGGTCGGAAATTGGTAATAAAATCACAGTCAGGATAGCCGCTGCACCCGTAGAAAGTACGCTTCTTTTTACTCACCCTCTGTACGATTTCCTTACCGCACTTGGGACACTTCGCGCCGATTTTTATCTGGTAAGACTGCGTGTACCTGCACTCGGGATAACCGCTGCAGGCGATAAACTTACCGAAACGCCCCGTCTTGACCACCAGCGGTTTGCCGCATTTGGGGCAGGCGTCTCCCGTTTCCTCATCCGCAAGTTTCACCTTCTCCGCTGTCTGGACCGCCTTTTGCAGGTCTTCATCGAACGGGGTGTAGAAGTCCCGCACCACACTCGACCATTCCCGCTCGCTGCCGGCAATATCGTCGAGCTCGTTCTCCATGTCCGCGGTGAACTTTACGTTGATGATATCCGGGAAATGCTGGACGAGCAAATCATTGACCGCCATACCCAGTTCCGTGGGCTGAAATACGCCCTTGGCCCTGTTGACATATTCGCGGTCCTGAATCGTGGATATTGTCGGCGCATAGGTGCTGGGACGGCCTATCCCGTTTTGCTCTAGAGTCTTGACCAGTGTCGCCTCGGTATAGCGGGATGGCGGCTGGGTAAACTTCTGCTCCGGGATAATCCCCAGTAGCTTAAGCTCATCGCCTTTTTTCAGCGCGGGCAGCGTGTTCTTGCCGTCTTCCTCGACTTCATCCTTGCCTTCGCTGTAAAGCGTCGTGAAGCCGGGGAAGGTATTGACCGAAGCGGCCGTTCTGAACAGGTAGTCGCGGTGATCCCTGGCCTCGATCTCTACGGTGGTATTATCATACAGGGCTGCCGCCATCTGGCTGGCCACCATGCGCTTCCAGATAAGGTCGTACAGCCGGAACTGGTTTGTATTGAGATATTTTTTAATAAGAGCGGGCTCGCGGTGAATCCGGGTGGGGCGGATAGCCTCGTGGGCCTCCTGGGCACCTTTAGCTCGCGCGGTAAAGGCGCGGGGGCGTACCGGCAGGTATTTTTGGCCGTACTTTTCCCTGATAAACGCTACGGTCTCGGAAATTGCCGAACCGGCTACACGGGTAGAATCGGTGCGCATATAGGTTATAAGCCCGACATTGCCTTCGCTGCCGATGGGCAAGCCTTCATAGAGCTGCTGGGCGACTGCCATGGTCTGTCTCGCGGTAAAGCGCAGCTTGCGCCAGGCTTCCTGCTGCAGGGTGCTGGTGGTAAAGGGCGCAGCCGGCTGGCGCGCTGCCTTTTTGGTACTCACCTTCAGGACATCATAGGCTGCTTTTTCCAGGACCGCGAACAGTTTATCGGACTCTTCCCGCTGATGAATATCCAGTCTGGTGCCGTCTGCAAGCCCGATTAGCATAGCCCGGAAGGACGCTTTATCCTTTTTCTTGCTTAATTCCGCTTCGATGGTCCAGTACTCCTCCGGTACGAACGCCTGAATCTCGCGTTCACGGTCGACGATTATCTTGACCGCTACCGACTGCACCCGTCCGGCGGAAAGCCGCTTCCTTACCTTTGTCCAGAGTAAGGGGCTTATCTTATAACCGACCAGCCTGTCCAGAACGCGCCGCGCCTGCTGGGCATCCACCAGCCTCATATCGATGGTGCGGGGGTTCTCGAACGCCGATTTCACAGCTTCTTCAGTTATTTCGCGGAAGACGACGCGATGATAATTCTTCTTATTGTCTCCGGCCACCTCGGCCAGGTGCCAGGCGATAGCCTCGCCCTCTCGGTCGGGGTCGGTGGCCAGGTATATATCTTTAGCGTTTCCCGCCGCCTTCTTGAGTTCATTTACCAGCTTGGTCTTGGCCCGGGGGACCACGTACTTGGGCATGAATCCGTTCTCGATATCCACGCCCATCTGGCCCTTCGGCAGGTCTCTCACGTGCCCCAGCGAAGCCTTGAGGTTGTAGCTCCTGCCGAGTATCTTGCCCAGGGTCTTGGCTTTCGCCGGCGACTCAACAATAACCAGTTTCTTACTCATGATTTCTAATCAACTCTCACTCTATATTCCTGCCGAAGTTCCCGCGCCAGCACATAATTCATGGTACCCACTTGCTTGACAAGCCCCTTGAGTTCCATCATCGCCAGGGTGCCGCTGACTTCCGCGGTCGGCAGACCGCTCTTCCGGCATACCTCGTCGATGTGGGTAGGCTCTGCCCCGAGCTGCTTGAGCAATAGCGCTTCGGCTTCCGATTCGGGCAGGACCTCCCGCATTTCTATCTGCCGGGCTACCGCCATTAAGTTCAGTTCCTCCAGGATATCGGTATAATCACGCACCAGCTTGGCACCTTCCTGGATAAGGTGATTGGTCCCCCGGCTTACCGGGGAGAGGATGCTGCCCGGAACGGCGAATACTTCCCGGTTCTGTTCCAGAGCCATGCGGGCGGTAATCATGGCGCCGCTGACCTCGTCGGCCTCGGTAACCATCACACCCAGGCTCAATCCGCTAAGAATCCGGTTGCGGCGGGGGAAATTTTCCGCCCGGGGCCTGGTGCCCGGCGGATATTCGCTAAGCAGCGCGCCGCGCTCCATGATATCGCGGGCAAGCCTCTCGTTTTCGGCCGGATATACGGTATCGAGTCCGCAGGCGAACACGGCCAGGCTGCGCCCGCCAGCTTCGAGAGCGCCCCGGTGGGCGATGGTATCAATGCCCCTGGCCAAGCCGCTGACAATGGTGATGTTGTTGCGGGCAAGGTCGGCTACGAGCTCCCCGGTTACCTGTTTACCGTACACGGTGGCCCTACGGGTTCCCACTACCGCCAGGCACCATTCGTCTTCAGGCAGCAGCGAGCCCCTCATATAGAGTAACGGCGGATAGTCGTATATCTCCTTAAGTCGTTTCGGGTAACCGGAATCTTTACAGGTAATTACCTGAATGCCGTATTTTTGCAGCTTTTCCATCTCGGCATCGGGGTCGATCTTATCACGCCACCGGCTGATAGCACGCAGTGCCGCACTATCGAGTCCAGCTCGCTTCAGTTCGCCGGGAGACGCACTCCACGCCTGCTCCAGACCGCCGAAATAGCTTTCCATCTGGGATAGCCTCACCCGCCCTATGCCGGGGATGTTGCTAAAGCCCACCCAGTACTTGATTTCCTCTTTCAAAGCAATCTTAATTCTAGCACAGGGGTAAGACGTTGACAATTTGCCAATTGACCAACCTCCCGGCAGGGAAGAAATAACCAGTAAAAAGTATATAGAGAAAAAACTGTGTGGTGAAATTTTTACGGGCTAAGCCGTGGATGATACTGTGGTTGGCCTGGGTGGAAATAGATAAGAGACAGGATGTGGCGGAGAGGGTGGGATTCGAACCCACGGTAGCCTTACGGCTACACACGCTCTCCAGGCGTGCCTGATAGGCCACTCCAGCACCTCTCCGCGCTCTTATTGTAGCAGATTATGATAGCGGTTTAGTAGCCTGATGGCGGAGAGGGTGGGATTCGAACCCACGCTACGCTTGCACGTAGACCGCTTTTCGAGAGCGGCACCATAAACCACTCGGACACCTCTCCCAGTCTCA
>CAYPYL010000137.1:0-3845 GCA_964414605.1 uncultured Dehalococcoidaceae bacterium | reverse complement strand
TTTTTGCCCGCCCAGAGGATATTGGTGGCGCGGGTAATACCGTCGATGGTGCTCTGGCCGGTACCGTAGCGATTATCGAAGAGGTGCTTTGTCTGGGCATCATTAACCGCAATCATGGGGTACTTCAGCTTCCCGTCTTGATGCATGCTGCGTAGTCGGATAATACCGGTAGTGGTCTCCTCGGCGCCGCCGATAACGTCCGCGACGAGGTTGCTGCGTTTGGTATGAATCGTCGTAACGAGGTCGGCGCCGTCGTCAACGGTGATATGAGGTCGGCTGTCCAGGGCGGAACTAATGTGCCTGTAGTAAGTATCGTCATCCTCGCCCTTGATGGCATAGGTCGGAATGCCGTATTCCACCAGCGCCGCCGCCACATCGTCCTGCGTGCTCAAGGGATTGGACGCGCACAGTGTCAGTTCCGCCCCGCCCGACTGCAGGGCAAGCGCCAGGTTGGCCGTCTCCGTGGTGATGTGCAGACACCCGGCGATGCGTATGCCTTTAAACGGTTTTTCCGCCTTAAATCTCTCCCTGATAAGGCGCACCACCGGCATCTCCCGTGAAGCCCACTCGATGCGCTGCCTCCCGGTCTCCGCCAGGGACATATCCTTAACGTCATAATTTTTATCTGCCGTCATCTGCTACTCCCTTTCCAGAAGCGACTATTTCCTGTTTTTTATTCCTTTCGGCCGGCCGCCTTTGTGAAGGCGCGGATTTTGCGCAGGGCATTCTTCCAACGGCACCGGACAATCGAGACATGTCTTCCTTCCGTATTCCCTGCACCCGTCCAGCCAGGGCACCTGACCGTTTAACTGCCCGGATAAAGGGTGCTTACTCTGTTCAGCCTTCGATGGTCTGCCTGCCTTACCCATTATTCCCCTTTATCAGTTTTTCGGTTTTCCCAACTCCGTTTTATCATTATATACCGCTTGCAGACATAAAATTCTACTGAATAACTACATTATTTATTAATCTACTATGTTACTTTATCCAGGAGAAAGATTTCAAACGGGAATTTTGGACAGATGTCATACTTTTCACGGGAGCGCTTTTTGCCGCAAACGACCGTTCCGGTCCGGCACAGCTCATACATACTACAATACATGATACAACAGATAGCATGCTAATACAAGTCCAAAATATGGTCTTTTGTCTCCTTATGTGCGGAAAACGGTCACGCGATTCCCCAGTCGCGGTACCCCCGCCGTATTATTTCCCCGTACTTTTCCGAAGGACTGGACTCTTCCAACTGGCCGGACTTGATATAGGTCACGGCCTGGTGGGGTTCGTTGTCCTCATCGAACACAGTGACGTTCATCCTGGCATAGCCGGCCTCGTATTTGTCCAGCTGCCGCAGACAGGCTTCGCTTACCTCGTAGATTGCGCCCCGCATTTTTTCCCCCCGGAACGACTTTATCGTGGCTTTGCCGCCGCGCCACTCCCGCGACCAGCCGGTGAATACTATCCTGTAGTTGGGCAATACCGCCACGAACATGGGCTTGCTGTCCGGACAGCGCGTTTTCATCTGGTCTTTGCACAGGTTGCTGGCATAGGCGAAATAATACACTTTTCTACTCCCGAATGACCTTATTAACCTCCCCTGCCCACCTAATGATGATGCCCGTGCTCCGTAGCATTCCCCCGACCCGGGGGCGGTACCGCTGCCTGTCAGCAGCCGGGCTCGCCGGGGTGCCCGCAGCAGCCCTGGCGTCTCCATATCTTGATGAAGTTGTTGCGGAAAACCAGGTAAAGCTTCCGGTACAGGGGCATCGGCGCTGACATATTGGTAAAGAACGCTGGCAGGTCCGGCATCTGTTTTTCCCTCACCCCTCCGAATATCGTTGTTTCAATTATAATACAACATCGCTGCCAGTAAAACTTAACAGAACCTGATTCACTTATATTTGACATCCGGGGTAAAATAAATATAACATCATTATTAAGCCGCCATTTAATTTTTAGACAATCAGAGGAAAGATATGCACAGGTTGCTGGCTGTCATCTTGGCGGGGGGTTTAGGGGAACGACTTAGCATCCTGTCCCAGGAACGCGCTAAACCTGCAGTCCCTTTCGCCGGGAAGTACCGTATCATAGATTTCTCCCTTAGCAATTGCGTCAACTCCGGCATTTTCAATGTCATCGTTCTTACACAGTATCAGCCCGTCTCCCTGACCGAACATATCGGCATAGGCGCGCCCTGGGGTCTTCTTCCACCGGACAGGAACATCAGACTGCTACAGCCTTACCTGGCGCGTGAGGAAGGCCGGGACTGGTACAAGGGCACGGCGGATGCCGTCTTTCAGAACATCGACCGTATCGAAGCGGAAGATGTCGACGAGGTACTCATACTTAGCGGCGACCATGTTTACAAGATGGACTACTCCGCCATGCTCGATTTCCACCGGGGAAACAATGCGGACGTTACCCTGGCGGTCACGCACATGCCGGAAGATGAACTGCACCGGTTCGGCACCGTGGTTGCGGATGAAAAAGGGCGGGTAACCCTCTTCCAGGAAAAAGTCAAGAACCCCCAGAGTAATTTGGTCTCCATGGGCGTATATATCTTCAACACCAAGACTCTCCGCCAGTGCCTGAATGAAAGATCAGGCCATGACTTCGGCAGAAATATATTCCCCAAGATGATAAAGAAATTCCGGATGTTCCCCTACATTTTCAACGGCTACTGGCGTGATATCGGTACCGTGGAAAGCCTCTGGCAGTCCAATATGGAAGTACTGGCAATGTCCCAACCCTTCCTTTCCGATATCGACTGGCCCCTCTATACGAAGGAGGTGGAAGTCCCACCGACCAAGCTCGGTGATAACGCCATCGTTACCAACTGCCTGCTTTCCGGAGGCTGTAAAATCAATGGGCACATAGAACACTCTATCATTTCTACGGGTGTTCAGGTCGCCGAAGGCGCCGTTATCAAAGACTCAATCGTCATGGATAATACCGTTATCGGCCGGAACAGCGTCATCAACCGCGCCATACTTGACAAGGAAATACACGTAGGAGCCGATTGTCATATTGGCTTCGGCGAGGATTACCGTATCAACCGCATCAACCCCCAGGTTCTGAATACCGGACTGACCGTTGTCGGCAAGCGGTCTTCGATTCCTCAAGGCCTCAAGATAGGCCATAACTGCATCATTTATGATAGCGTCACCGATGGCGACTTCACCGATTCCGAGGTAAAAAGCGGCGAGACTATCAAACCGAAACGCAAGCCAATACGTATCGAGGCGTAGTCATCTTAAGGGGTCGGAGCGCACCCCGCATTTATCCGTAAAAAGGGGGCAAATGTCTGAATTAAGGCAGGATATAACCACCAAGGAGTGGGTCATCGTAGCCCCGGAAAGGGGCAAACGCCCTCAAGGAAGATCCAGGGCGAAAGCCGCCGACGAACTCCCGGACCGGGATGCGGACTGCCCTTTCTGCCCCGGCAACGAATCAAGCACGCCGGAAGAAGTCTTCAGAATACCGGACCCCGATAAACCTTCCAACTGGTCGGTGAGAGTAATACCCAACCGGTTCGCCGCGCTCAAGCCCGAGGGAAACACCACCAGGACAGAAGAAGGCCCGTTTTTCCGCAAGATGGTCGGCTACGGCATTCACGAGGTCATTGTTGACAGTCCATCCCACAACGCATCCCTGGCGCTGATGCCGTACGAGCAGGTCAAGAGGGTGCTGACGGCATATCAGGAAAGGTATAACGTTATCAAAAAAGACCCGGAAATCAATCATATTACCATTTTTAAGAACGTCGGATGGACGGCCGGGACCTCTCTGGCGCATCCCCACTCGCAGTTGGTAGCCACGCCGATAATGACGATTTACTACCACCG
>CAYPYL010000136.1:0-3847 GCA_964414605.1 uncultured Dehalococcoidaceae bacterium | reverse complement strand
CGCCGCTTACTTCGACTTTATCGAACAAGCAGGCCTGGATAGCAGAATCCAGGCGCTCCTTAAAACCATTGACGTTCACGACAGCAAACAGCTTCAGGATGTTGCCGTTATGGTTCAGAAAGTGATTACGGATGCCACCATGCCTCCGGAAACGGCCAAAGCGGTTGAAGAAGCCTATGTCAAGATGGGCAAGGGCCTGGTAGCCGTGCGTTCCTCGGCCACGGCGGAAGACCTGCCGGAGGCTTCGTTCGCGGGCCAGCAGGCTACTTTTCTCAACGTACAGGGCGAAAAGGATGTGGTGAAGGCGGTCCAGGACTGCTGGGCTTCGCTCTTCGGAGCGCGCGCCATCTTCTACCGGCAGGAGCAGGGCTTCGAACATTTCAAGGTGGGCATTGCCGTGCCGGTACAACGAATGGTACAGTCGGAAGCGGCGGGGGTCATGTTCACCATAGAGCCGAACACGAGCGACCGTAACACTATTACTATCGAGTCCGTCCTCGGTCTTGGCGAAATGATAGTCTCGGGGGATGTCACCCCGGACCATTACCTCGTTAACAAGAACGATATGAAAATCCTGGCAAAGGAAATAAAAAAGCAGGAATGGAAACTCGTTAGGAAGGCCGGCGCTCACGGCAAGCTGGACAATGTGAAGATTGACCTGACCCCCGAAGAGCAGGCCCGTCAGAAGATAACCGATACTGAAATAGTCAAGCTCGCTAAAATTGGTAAACAGCTTGAAGCCCATTACAAGTTCCCCCAGGATATCGAATGGGCTACCGAAAAGGGTGAAATCTACATCGTGCAGACGCGCCCGGTTACCACCATCAACGAAACAGCCGAGGCCGCCCACGATATCGATGCCCCGGTGCTGGTGTCCGGGGCCGCCGCCAGCCCCGGTGTCGCCTCCGGGCCGGTGAAAATAGTCCCCGACCCGTCACAGATAGATAAGGTGCTGGAAGGCGACGTACTGGTGGCAGAGATGACCACGCCGGACTTCGTACCGGCGATGAAGCGGGCGGCGGGTATCGTTACCGACCGCGGTGGGCGTACCGCCCACGCCGCCATCGTCAGCCGTGAGCTCGGCATACCGTGCGTCGTGGGGAGTGAAAACGCGACGAAAGTCCTCAAAGACGGCCAGGTAATAACCGTCGATGGCAGCAATGGAAAAGTCTATGCCGGTAAGATAGAGATTAAGACGGACATTAAAATACGCAAGCGCGGCGAGATCAAGACTAAAACCAAGCTCCTCGCCAACCTGGCCCAGCCGGATATCGTCGACCGGGTAGCTAAGCGGGATGTCGACGGCATCGGCTTGCTGCGCGCCGAGTTCATGGTCGCCGAAATCGGCGAACACCCCAGCGCCATGATTGAAGACGGCCGCGGCAGCGAATTTACCGAAAAGCTGGCCAACGAGCTGATGAAATTCGCCAAAGCGTTCCACCCGCGGCAGGTGGTCTACCGCACCAACGACTTTAAGTCCAACGAATATAAAGCGCTCAAGGGCGGCGAGAAGTACGAAGAAGACGAAGAGAACCCCATGATAGGCTACCGCGGCGCCTCGCGGTACATCACCGATATCGAGACCTTTAAGCTGGAACTGGCCGCCATCAAGAAGGTCAGGGAGCAGTACGATAACCTCTGGGTGATGATTCCTTTCGTGCGGACGGTGCCGGAACTGGAGGGCACCGTGAAAATCATGGCGGACGAGGGACTGAAGCGTTCCGATACCTTTAAGCTCTGGATGATGTGCGAGGTGCCCTCCAACGTTATCCTGCTGGAGAAATTCCTGGCGGTGGGTATCGACGGCGTTTCCATCGGCTCCAACGACCTTACCCAGTTGACGCTGGGCATCGACCGCGACAGCTCCAAGCTGGCCGCCACCTTTGACGAGCGGAACGAGGCCGTCATGATATCCATCGAGAAGGTGGTCAAGACCTGCAAGTCGATGGGCGTTACTTGCTCCATCTGCGGGCAGGCCCCCTCCGTTTATCCCGAGATTACCGAGAAGCTGGTGGAGTGGGGCGTAACCTCGGTATCCGTCAGCCCGGATATGATCGATACCACGCGGGACATCATCGCCGCGGCGGAGGCCAAACTGGGCGTCAAGTAAAAAACGGCGAATAGATAAGTAAAAAGGGTAGAAATGGGCGAATCAAAGCGGCTAACCACGCCCTGGAGCTATTCGCTGGCGGTAGAGGCGGGAGATTACGTATTCCTGGGCCTGCACCGCGGCTCCGGCGACGACTTTACCGCGCAGTTCCACGATACTTTATCCAAACTGAAAAAGACCCTGGCGGAGTTCGACTTGACGCTGGCTCATCTGGTAAAAGTCAATGTCTGGCTGAAAGACATAAAAGACGTGCGGGTGTACGAAAAGCTCTTTCGGGAATATTTTGAAAAAGATAAATACCCGGCCAGGATGGGCGCCACTACCGAATTCATCGATGACGATTGCCTTTTAATGATTGATGGCGTGGCGTACCGGACGGACTTGTAAAAAACGGCCGTCAGGTACTAAACTGGGCATGAGGTGGTTGAACGGTTAAAAATCCGCGAAATGAGTGAGGAGAGGGAGGAGAGCCTCTCGCCTCATGCCGTAAAAAGCAGGCTGTCGCGCGGGCGTAAGCGACCCGAAGAGTTGTGCCCGGTACGCACCGTTTTTCAGCGCGACCGCGACCGTATCATCCACAGCAAGTCGTTCCGCCGGCTCAAGCATAAGACGCAGGTATTCATTGCGCCCCTTGGCGACCATTACGTCACCCGGCTGACTCACACATTGGAGGTCTCCCAGATAGCCCGCACCATATCGCGCGCCCTGAACCTCAACGAAGACCTTACCGAGGCGATAGCTCTGGGGCACGACCTGGGGCACACGCCCTTCGGGCACGTGGGCGAGGACGTACTCGATGAGATTTACCACAGCGGTTTCCGCCACAATGAGCAGAGCCTGCGCGTCGTCGATTTACTGGAGAAAGACGGACATGGACTCAACCTCACCTGGGAGGTCAGGGACGGCATCGTCAGCCACTCCAAGTCAAGCGTGTCCGTCCTGGGCGAGGACTGGGGCGAGGTGGGCACTCTGGAAGGGGAGGTGGTCAAGATTTCGGACATGGTGGCGTATATCAACCACGACATCGGCGATGCCATCCGGGCGGGCATCCTCACCGAGCGCGACCTGCCCCTGGAAGCCGTCCGGGTGCTGGGGCTTTCGCACTCGCAGCGCATCAACACGCTGGTCTCCGATATAATCCAAAGTTCGTGGGACGTGCGTGTTTGTGATATAATCAGGGAGAGACCCGCGATTAAGATGAGCCCCCCGGTACTGGCGGCAGCCGATGTTCTACGCGATTTTCTGTTTAAGAAGGTATATAATCCACGTTCCACCGGGGAAGAAACCCGGAAAGCGGAGCAAACGGTACGGTTCCTGTACCAGTACTTTAACGAACACGATGACAAGATGCCGGCGGAATATCGCCTTTACAGCGATGCCACCGACCGGCGAGTCGTGGACTACATTGCCGGCATGACCGACCACTACGCCCTGCGGCTGGCGGAAGAACTCAAAAAATGATTACCATTATTGATTATAACGCCGGGAATATTAAAAGCGTGGAGCGCGCCTGTGCGGAGGTCGGCGTGGAGGCATTAGTCACCAGCGACCCCGCCGCCGTGGCGAAGGCGCAAAAGATAATCTTCCCGGGGGTGGGCGCCGCCCCCAGCGCCATGGCATACCTGGAAAAAACAGGACTGGACGTCGCCCTGAAAAACGCCTTCAAGTCGGGCGTTCCCATTCTCGGGATATGCCTGGGGGCGCAGATTGTGCTGGAAAGCTCCGAGGAAGGCAACC
>CAYPYL010000135.1:0-3865 GCA_964414605.1 uncultured Dehalococcoidaceae bacterium | reverse complement strand
ATGCGTATGCTGTTCTCCAGGAGGGGATTATCAAAAAAGCGCACCAGTATGCCTTTGCGCTGCAACTGCCGGTAAAGCTCGCCGGCGCTGCCCTCTAGAATCTCGCAGAAGATGAAATTGGCCTGTGAGGGGTAGGGTCTTATCCATGAGAATTTCTTCAATTCGCCGTAGAGCCTTCCCCGCTCGCTAACGACCCTCAACCCGGCCAGTCCCGCCCACTTGCTGAACGACCGCAGCACCATCAGGTTGTTGTATTTCCCGGTCAGCGGCATAACGGTCTCGCCGCTGAACTCATAATAAGCCTCGTCGACGACCACCGGCACGCCCGTCCCGATTATCTCCACGATATCCCGCGGTGGTGTGACGTTCCCGGTGGGGTTATTGGGGGTCGCCAGGAATATCAGCTTTGTCCTGTCGCTGACGGCGCCCTTGACTTTGCCGGCATTCACGGCGAAATCTTTATTCCTCTTAACGTTAACCAGCGCGCCGCCGCATATCTCCGTGCTGAAACGGTAGATATCAAAAGTCGGCACGCAGTTAATCACCTCGTCGCCCGGGCCCACGAAAAGCCTCACGATGAGGTCGATGAGCGTGTTGCTCCCGTGACTCGCCACGATACGTTCCGCGTCGGCGCCGGCGTACCCGGAAAGCAGCCTGCGTATCTCCTGCTGACCGTCGTCGGGGTAGATGTGGAAATGCGGATTATCGGTCAGGGCCTTCAGCACCCTCGGCGAGCAGCCGTAGGGGTTCTCGTTGGCGTTAATCTTGATGATATCATCCAGAGGCACGTCGACCCTGCCCGCCAGTGTATCCGGCGAGGTGCTGGCGCTGTAGCCGGTAAACCCCGCCAGGTTGGGGCGAATCAACTTTTCTATGCCATCGGAATCAGCCACTTAACTGCCTCCCCTACCTTTATTTTCAAGTCGCCTCTCTATCGCCCGGGCATGGGCGTCGAGGCCCTCGGCGCGTGCGATGACCGAAGCCGCTTTGCCCAGCCGCTCGATATCGCCCTCGTCCGTATTGACCAGACTCACTATTTTCACAAAGTCCATGATACTCAACGTGGAACTGAAACGCGCCGTCCCCTCCGTGGGCAGCACGTGGCTCGGCCCGGCAACGTAATCGACGAGTACCTCGACGGATTTCTCCCCCACGAAGAGGCAACCGGCATTTTGAACCCTTTCGATATAGTCCGCCGCATTTTTCACGACCAGGCACAGGTGCTCCGGCGCGAAGAGATTGGCCAGTTCCAGAGCTTCGTCGATGGTTGCGATAACGGCAATAGCTCCGTTCTCTTCCAGCGATTTCACGATAACATCCTGGCGGGAAAACCCCGCCAGCTGACTCTTAATTTCTTTATTGACCGCGTCGGCAAGCCGGCGCGACGTGGTAAGCAGGACCGCCGAGGCCGAAGGATGTTCGGCCTGCGCCAGGAGGTCGGCGGCGCAGTACTCCGGGTTCGCCGTATCATCGGCGATGATAACCACCTCGCTCGGCCCGTAGAGGCCGTCGATACCGACCATCCCGTAGACTATCTTTTTAGCCAGGGACACGAAGATATTGCCCGGTCCGCAGACCTTATCCACCCGCGGTATGGATTCCGTACCGTATGCCAGGGCGGCGACTGCCTGCGCACCGCCGACGGAGAAGGCCCGGTCTACCCCGGCGATTTTCGCCGCCGCCAGCGTTAGCGGGGAAACTCCGCTTTGCCCCGCCGGAGGCGTCGCCAGGACAATTTCCTTAACACCGGCGACTTTAGCCGGGACGGCCGTCATCAGCAGCGATGACGGCAGCGGCGCCGTGAAGCCGGGCACATGCACCCCGACCCTCCCCAGGGGACGAATCACCCAGCCCAGGTTCCCGCCGGTGCTCTCCCGCAGGAGACTGCTTTTCTGCTCCTCGTGATAGGCGGCTATGCGTTCCGCCGCCAGTTCCAGGGCAGAGATTAGCTCCTTATCCACCTCGCGATAGGCGCTATCCATCCGCTTCTTATTGATTTCAAGCGACTCCAGCTTTACGCCGTCGAACTTCTCGGTGTACTCGATAACGGCGGCATCGCCCCGGTCGCGCACGTCATCGACGATTTGCCTGACCGTCCGCTCGCGCTCGGCGATACCCGCTTGCTTTGAGATTGCACGGGTGAGTAAAGGCCTCGCCGTCTGATATCCTTCAACGATTTTCATTTATTCTTCCTCAACGGCCCTGCGCAGTCGCGCTGTTATAGCCTCAATCCTCTTCTTTTTAACGCCGGATACAGCCTGCTTACTCCCCACCAGGCATCCGGTCGAAATGAAAAGAGTATCGATTATCTTGAGGTTGTGACGGGCAATCGTCCTGCCCGTTTCCGTATTTTCGATGAGCATATCGGCGTCTTCCGGCAGAAAGGCCTCGGTAGCCCCCCAGGTGGGAATGACGCGGTAGCGGCCGAGGTGATTATCCCTGGCATACCTGTCCGCGATATTCACGTACTCGGACGCCACCCGGAACGGCTCTTCCCTGCCGGCGATAAGCCGCTGTAGACTGGCGCCGTCATCGACCTCAAGCTCCTGACTGACCACCGCCACGATTCTCACCCGGCTGGACTTCAGGTCCAGAAGCTCTCTGACCGGACTCGACGGAAACTGGTCGAGGTGCTCGGTCAGCCAGTCCCGGCCCGTCACCGCGAGGTCGAAATTGCCGTTAGCCACCTGCAAGGGCATATCCTGGGGCCGGATAACCTTGACGGATACGCCATCGATATTAATCATCGGGCGGCGGTTTCCCGTCCCGGACGGATAGTCGTCAAGCTCGATGCCGGCCCGGCGTAAAAGGTTTACCATCGCCTCCTGCTGGTGTCCGTCGGGGAGTGCCAGCCTGACGGTATCGCCTTCGGTTTCCACGGGGCGGTTCAACCCGGCCGCAGCCGCTTGGTCGATTTCCTCCGCGGCGACCGCACCTTTATCGCCTTCCGGCAGACTATCACAGATAGACGCCACTATTTTATCGAGGTTCTTGGTCTCCCAGCTTTCCCGGTTGGCGATGAGAAAGGCGCTGAAATCGAGCATCCTGTCCACCGGCACCATTCCGTAATCGGCGATTCCCTCGCCGCGATTAAGCGAAAGCAGCGCCATCTCCGCATTTTCCGGCGGGTACGCCTCGGCGGCGCCCCAGACCGGGAAGATGCTGAACCGGCTCATACGCTTCCGCAGCGCGAATGCTTCCGCCAGGTTTGGGTATTCGCTGGCGATACGCACCGGGGCCCCGTTCTGGCGCAGGTCCACCTGCGGAGAAGCCGCCGCCGCGTACATCGCGCCCCTCCCGTACAGCAGGTCTCTTACCTTAACGATATCGCTGCTGGGGTACTTTACCAGCAGCTCCTCAATCCAGTCCAGGCAGCAAACACCCAGGTCGTAGTTACCCATAGCTATCTGTATGGGTATATCCTTCTCGTGAAAAACCCTGATAAACGATTCCGGGAATTTCTGCGACTTCGGTCGGTAGAAGCCCATGTTCGACGTGTATTCATTGAGACCCCAGCCGGCTTTCTGGAGCATGGCCGCCGTCTTTCTCAATAAGCGCCCCTTGGGCAGGGCAATCTTAACCGCCACCTTACCCCTCCAGTCGCTTCAGAAGCTCTTTAACGGTCGAGGCTTCCGCTTTCTTTTTTATTTGCGTGTCCACAATGGTGAATGCCGCCGCGCTCCGCACTTCGACTATCCACTCGTAGTCTGCATCCTTACCATCGAGGTCCAGCCCAACTATATAACCGGCTTCGCGCAGCTTTCCGGCCAGGTTAAAAGCATCTTTCACATTACCGCCGGATTTCACCTTTACAAGCACTTTTGCCGGTGCTTTCTTCACAAAATTCTCCGGGCTTACCAGGTCC
>CAYPYL010000134.1:0-3872 GCA_964414605.1 uncultured Dehalococcoidaceae bacterium | reverse complement strand
ACATCGCCGATTGCCCGGAGGAAATCTGGGACCGCACCATAGACATCAACCTGAAGGGCGTCTTTCTCTGCATGAAGTACGAGATAAGACAGATGCTCAAGCAGAAGTACGGGGTTATCGTCAATACGTCATCGGTCGGGGCCATGAAACCCGTACCCGGCTTCTGCGCCTACAGCTCCAGCAAAAGCGGCCTGATAGCGCTTACAAAGACGGCCGCCCTCGAGTGCGCCACCTCCGGCATCAGGGCTAACGTGATATTGCCGGGCCCCACCGAACGGACGCTATTATTCGAGTACCTCACCGGCACCCACCCCGAGGAAAAGGAAAAAATGATGAATGTGGTCCCGATGAAGCGGGTGGCGAAGCCGGAGGACATGGCGGAGGCCGTTATCTGGCTCTGCTCCGACGAGGCATCGTTCGTTACGGGTCACGCCATGCCGGTTGACGGTGGCATGACCGCGGGATAACTGCTATATTCTTATGAGAATCAGGATACTGATCTTATTATGAAGGAGAGTGAAAGAAAATGGCGAAAATCGACGCTAAGAAGTATTTCGTGAACAAACCCGCCTACGAGGTAACCCCCACCGAAGAAGTCAAGGGCCGCCGCCCCGCTATGACCCTGATGAGCAGCAATCTCATACCCGACGTAAAATTGTACGTGGAAGCCGGCTGGGTCTTCGGTATGCCGGACCCGGCCACGCACATCTACGAGCATACCCACGACTATGATGAACTTGTGATTCACATTGGTACCGACCCGAATAATCAAGAAGAACTGGGCGGGGAAATAGAATTCCTGGTGGACGGCCAGCCGCTGACCATCAACAAGAGCTCGGCGGTATTCGTTCCCAAGGGCGTCAAACACGGGCCGCTGACCTGGAAGCGTTTTGAAAAACCGCACATCGAAATGACCATCATGCTCGGCGCCGGCACCCTGGCCGAGGCCGACCCCGGCGGTCACGAAAAAAGGAAAGGAGATAAATAATCATGGCTCACTGGGATAAAAAATATTTTGTCACAGATTTAAAGAAAAATATTGTCAACGCCGATTGGACCCCGATTTTGACCGAAGACGAAGGCTCGCTCCTGATTAAAATGGACGGCGAGGTCCGCCCGGGGGCCTTCTACATGGATACGTCCTGGTACTGGCCCGGCAAATGGCCCGAGACCAAAGGCGAAGAGGGAGTCGCCAAGGAGCACGTGCACGATTATGACGAGGCCATCGCCTATATCGGCACCAACCCGGACGATATTTACGACCTCTGCGGGGAAGTCGAGTTGTGGGTGGACGGCAAGCAGAACATCCTGGACAAGACCTTCATCGCCTTCATCCCGGCAGGAGTTAAGCACTGCCCGCTGATTATCAGGAGGGTGGACCGGCCGATTTTCCACTTTACCGCCGGCATGGCCAAGTCCTACATATAAAAATTCATTACGCGTACTTTTCGGCGTGAAGGTTAACCCCCGCGTTCACCCGCCGACCGGGCAGTCGCTCCCTTGTTTTTTAGACTGCTATGGTGTATTGTAAAATCGGCCCGGGTCGGGCGGGACCGTGCGTAGCGCATATATCAGTTGACATCATTATCAATGCAGACCCTTTAACCAGACACCGGATGCGACCGTAGTTCACCAACGGGACTGCGGAACGAGTATACAGGTTTCATGGACAGAAAAAAGTCGGGCAGTTCGAGAAACAGGCAAAGCCGACTCTCCGGCATCAGTCGGAGGACTTTTATCAAACTTACGGCGCTGGCCGGGGCCGCCATTGCCGCCAGCCGTATGTTCGGTCGCACCGTTCTGGGTTCCGCCGTCTTTTCCCCGGAACCGGCCGGGGGAGAGGGAATCATCACCGAGAAATTGGTGCCCACTTCCTGCCTTAACTGCGCCACCCGCTGCGCCACCAGAGTGAGGGTGGTCAATGGCCGGGCGGTCAAAGTAACCGGCAATCCGCTTTCCAGAGTCTCGGAAGGGGAGAACTGCGCCCGCGCCCACGTCGGCCTCCAGGTCCTGTACGACCCCGCCCGCGTCACCACTCCGCTGAAAAGGACAAATCCTGCGAAAGGCAGGGGGATAGACCCCGGCTGGACGGAAATATCCTGGGAGCAGGCGCTTGCCGAGGTCGGCAGTAAACTGAAAGCACTCCGAGAAAAGGCGCAACCGGAACGCCTGCTACTTTTCAACGGGCTTAATACCGTCAGTGCCGGTGACATTTTGAGTCGTTTCGCCGAAGCCTACGGCACTCCGAATCTGGTATCCGCTGACGGCCTCGATAACGAAGCCGACAAGGCCGGCGAATGGATGGCCGACGGCCATTACACGCAGAGCGCCTACGACCTGGAGCGTACCAACTACATCCTATCGTTCGGGGCGAGCATCCTGGAATCGTACAAGCCGCTGGCGCGGGGACTGCGGATGTGGGGTAAAATAAGGCGGGAAAGACCCGTCCGCGCCAAGGTGGTCGTTATCGACCCCCGCTACTCGGTCACCGCCTTGAGGTCAGACCAGTGGGTGCCTATCAATCCGGGCACCGACGGCGCCCTGGCCATGGCTATCGCCCACGTCATCATCAGCGAAGGCCTTTACGATGCCGATTTCGTCGGGAAATGGACGTCCGGCTTCGATGAGTACAAAAAACTGGTAACTGACTATTATGCCCCGGAAGCGGTGGCTGCGACGACGGGTATCCCCGCGGAGACTATCCGTCAAATCGCCAGGGAATTCGCCGGCACCAGACCGGCGATCGCGTGGCGGGGGCGGGGAGCCACCAGCTGGCCTAACGGCTCCTATACCGCCTATGCCATTTTCTGCCTTAACGCCCTGGTCGGCAGCATCGACGTTCCCGGCGGTGTCACTTATCAGGAAGACCCGCCGTACCATCCCATGCCGGACCCCGCCGCAGACGAAATCGCCGCAGCGGGCAGGGCCAGGCCGGCGCTGGACTACAGAAAAACGGAGCGTTTCCCCCTCGCGGAAGTGGTCACCAACCGGGCGGCGGATTCCATACTGGAAAACAGGCCGTACCCGGTCGAGATTGCCGCAGGCTTCAACAGCAATTTCAATATGTCCGCCGCCGGCGCCGGACGCTGGGACGAAGCGCTGGCGAAAGTACCCTATTATGTTCACGTTGCCCCGTTCGTCTCCGAGATGGCGGAGTACGCCGATATATTCCTGCCGTCGACCACCTTCATGGAGGAATGGGCTTACGACCACTCGCCGCCGGGCTCCGGCTTCGCCGAGGCCAGGATAAAGCAGCCGGTGGTAGCACCTCTTTACGATGCGAAGAGCATTATCGATATTATATTGAGTCTGGCAGGGAGGCTGGGAGGCGCGGTGGCGCAGTCCTTCACGGGTATCGGCGACGACGCGGAGGGGTTCGTCAGGTACCGCACCGCCGGCCTGGCGTCATGGGACAGGCTTCTTAAAGACGGCGTATGGGTGGGGCCGGACTACGAATATTATAAATACGACCGTATATTTAAGACCCCTTCCGGCAAATTCGAGTTCCGGTCGGGCAACCTGGAAAACCTGCTTAGAGAGCAGGGGGAGGAAATCAACAGCCTGACCGGCCTGCCCTACTACCGGAACGCCGGGTTCCTGGGCGATAGCGATGATTATCCGCTGCTACTGTCCACCTACCAGCCGCTGTTGAATATCGAGAACGGCAGCCAGAACTATCCCTGGGCGCAGGAAATGTACCTGGTGATGCACGGCGCGGGCTGGACAAATTTTGCCGAGATTAACCGCCGGACCGCCCGTAGCCTGGGAATCAATGACGGGGATTCCGTCTGGGTGGAGTCCCCGTACAATAAAATCAAGGCGAAAGCCAGGGTGTTCGAAGGGATTCATCCCGGCGTGGTCGCTATCGCCGG
>CAYPYL010000133.1:0-3898 GCA_964414605.1 uncultured Dehalococcoidaceae bacterium | reverse complement strand
TCAGCGTCAGGAACAGCTTCAAGCCAGACGAATGGAAATTGAAAGCCACATGTCTGACAGGAAAGTGGAGCTCGCTGACCTTGAAAATGTATCATGCTATGTCGATGACCTGCATGACCTTCTTAGAGATAGAACGCTCGCGGAAAGAAGGACTTTTATCAGGAGCTTTGTCAGAGAGATTCAAGTAACCGGAAATGAAGTCTTTATGAGGTGCTCCCTACCTTTACCGCCTGAAACACTGGCTCTGGCTGGAGATACGGCCACGCATTGTACACTATGGTGGGCGGTACAGGACTTGAACCTGTGACCTCTTGCGTGTGAAGCAAGCGCTCTAACCACTGAGCTAACCGCCCGCTTTCCGGCCGTATATCAATTCTAAGCAGAAAAATCCATAAAAATCAAGCAGTCGGTCGCATCATTAGCGGAATGCACCCTCTTCCAGAGTTGACGATAGTATTCCGAAAAAAGTATTATATGGCGGTGTTCGGTCGATATACCGCTTCCCCTGTTATCAAATGCCCTGTGAAGAGATAATGGATACTTTTAACATTATCGTTTGTGTAAAGGTAGTTACCGACCCCGAAGCCCCGTCTTCCACGTTTAAAGTCGACCCCGAAGAACGGCGCGCCATCCCCGGCCAGGGCGTCCCGCCGGTCCTGAATCCTTACGATGAAAACTCCCTCGAAGCCGCCCTTAAAATTAAGGAACAGCAACCTGCCAGAATAACGGTAATCAGCGGTGGTAAATCCGTACCCAAAGCGGTTATTAAAAAGACCCTGGCCGTCGGCGCCGATGACCTCGTTGTTATCGAGGACAATGTGTTCGAGGATGCCGATAGCTATACGACCGCTTACCTGCTGGCAGCGGCCGTCAGGAAACTGGGGGACTACCACCTTATTCTCGCCGGCAGGATGGCTTCCGATACTAACGCCGGGCAGGTAGGCTCCGGAATGGGCGAGCTTCTCGGCATTCCCTGTATCACGGTAGCCCGGAAAACAGAGGTAAACGGAGATACGTTACGGGTGGAACGCGCCCTTGCCGACGGCTATGAGACGCTGGAGGTCGCGCTGCCCTGCCTGGTTACCGTCAGCCATGAAATCGGCGAACTGCGCCCGGCTAACGTCAGGGGGCTCATGGCCGCTCAGAAGCAGCCCTTCACTACCTGGCACGCCGGCGACCTTGATATCGACCCCGCCAGGTTGAAGCAAAGGAAGCCTTTGAAGCTGTTCATACCGGAAAGGGACGTACAGTGTGACAGAGTGGAAGGAGAGACGCCGGAGGAAGCCGGGGCCAACCTGGCGCTTAAGCTCCGTGAAATGGACCAGATATAAACACTAGTCATCCCCGAGTACATCTAAAGGGAGTAAAGAAGCTATTGCCACCAGCGCCGCGGTGCTGCAGGAGGACTTTAAATGAGAATCAAGGACAGTATTAAGTGCGTTGATTTCCCCTGCGCGGATATAGATAAAAACAGCTACATGCTGCCGTCCGGCGAAATCGATGCGGAGAACATTAAAATCTTAATGATAACGGAAGCCCCGCCGACCGATAAGGCGGACTATTTTTACGCGGAAGGCACACCCTTTTACCTGCAGACCACCCTCCAGGCCTTTAAAGATGCCGAGGTGGACGTTGATTCCATGCAGGATATTCTGGACCTCGGGGTGTATATCACAACCGCCGTCAAGTGCGGCAAGACGGAATACGCCGTCTCCCCGGATACCATGAAAAATTGCGCGAAGCTGCTGGAAGAAGAAGTAGCCTTGTTCCCAAACGTTAAGGTTTTCATGCTCATGGGTGACGTGGCGATCAAGATGATGAACAATATATGGAAAAGCCGGACGGGTAAAAAGGTAATACCCACCGGTTCCACGTACAAAATCAGGGGGCAGGAATACTATCATGGTGATAAAAGAGTGTTCCCCTCCTATACCCCGGCAGGTAAAAATTTCCTCATTGAAAAGTCCAAGAGGAGAATGGTAGCCGAGGATATCCTGGAGGCGTTAAAGCTAATACAATAACTGCCGGGAATTAATCAAGTCCGTAAGGAGATATATTTATATTGCAATTTGATTAAAGCTGTGTTAAATTGCATAGAAATGTTATGTGAATGATGCGTCACCGGCTTTTCCCCCTCAACCTTAAGAATTTACAACCTGAATACCTTGAATTTTATACGGTAAGTCGTTGATATGTGTGGGTAAATTATAAATGCCTGTAACATAATACAAACCGGAGGACCAATGCCGGAGGGCTGAAAACTCAATAATAGTCTGGGAGGTTAATAAACATGGCAAAGGACTTATGTAAAACGCTGGCTGACCTGAAGGAAGACGAGGCGCTGGCAATCGTTCAGGAAAGGCTGAACGCGGGCGGCGACCCCATGGGAATCCTCAACGATGCCAGCCGCGCTATGGAAATTGTGGGCGCTCGTTTTTCCAAAAGCGAGTATTTCATTCCTGACCTGGTATATTCCGGTGAAATACTGAAGAAAATCAACGAACTGGTCAAACCCAAGCTGACCGCGGAAGGCGGAGCCAAGACCGGGGGCAAGGTAATCATCGGCACAGTGGCCGGTGACATACACGATATCGGCAAGGACATCGTCGTCTTCATGCTTGATGTCAGCGGATTTGACGTAATCGACCTCGGCGTGGACGTCCCCATCAAGAAATTCGTCGATACGATTAAGGAATCCAAAGCCCCGGTAGTCGGTTTAAGCGGGTTCCTGACGCTGGCTTATGACGCCATGAAACAGACCGTCGAAGCCATTAAGGACGCCGGGTTAAGAGACAAGATCAAGATTATGATCGGCGGCGGGCAGATTACCGACGAGGTATTAAAATACACTGGCGCCGACGCTTACGGCAAGGATGCCGTGGTCGGCGTTTCGCTTGCCAAGAAATGGGCGGGCGCGAAATAACAATATCATTGCATAAAATGCAGGTGGAAATAACACAGAAAGGAAGTGGGAAGCGATGACAGCAAAGGAAAAATACGACGACCTGATGGGCAAGTGGATGTCGCCGCCGGGCGTGGAATTCGCCAGCCCCGAAGCCGAGAAGGCATATAAGGCAAGAGTTCAGCGACTTAAGGACGCGGCAGAAATGAAGCAGCCGGACAGGGTACCGGTAGTCCCCATGACCGGCTTCTTCCCGGCTTACTACGGCGGTTTTACACCCAGGGATGTAATGTACGATTATGAAAAACTCGTCAGTTCCGGTAAAAGATACGTGCTGGAACTCGAACCGGACGCTCACGGCGGTGTCGTCGTGGCTCCTCCGGGACCATCCTTCGACATCCTCGACTATAAATTGTACGCGTGGCCCGGCCACGGCGTCGCCCCGGAACACTCCTACCAGTGTATCGAAGGCGAGTACATGAAGGCGGATGAATACGACGATCTTATCGACGACCCGACTTATTTCTTCATCACCAAATTTCTGCCGCGAATCTTCGGGGCGCTGGAAGGCTTTGCGAATATTTCGCCGCTGACCAATATGACGGAAATGTACGGTGGTTTCACCGGCGCCGCTCTGATTCCTTACGGCCTGCCCCCCGTCCAGGAAGGCCTGAAAAAGCTCATGCAGGCCGGCGAAGAAGCCCTGAAATGGATTGGATACGCCGGCGGCTTCGGCGTGGAAATGGCCGCGGCCGGTTTCCCGGGGTTCTTCGGCGGAGGCTGCAAGGCGCCGTTCGATACCCTCGGCGATACTATCAGGGGCACGCGGGGAATCATGGTGGACATGTACCGCCAGCCGGATAAATTGCTCAAGGCCGTGGAGCGGCTCACGCCGATAATGATTAAGATGGGAGCGGATATGGCCCGCCAGAACGGGTGCCCGATTGTTTTTATGCCGCTGCATAAAGGCGCCGACGGCTTCCTTTCCGACGAGCA